>NZ_QOCY01000037.1:0-72013 GCF_024701915.1 Lactobacillus leichmannii
ACACCAGATTAGTATGTTTTATTGCATGGTAGACGAGCTTGCGGACATCACTTTCAATCACTCCCTACAAATCCTAGTGGAAGCCATGTTCGAGAGTGCGAAGAGATCTTCCAACCGACAGAAGAGCTGATGGAAAGGTTCACCAACGCTTTCATTTCCCGCCTCCCGAAGTACATGCAAGAGGCATTATCGCCATCACTAACAGCTTAATTGAATATTTACTGGCTAAACTATTGCGTTTTCAAGACTTCATAGTTCTTTTTGGTGTGGGAAGTTTAAGTTATTAACATTATTAGGAATAAGTCTTCTTTTTTATTACCTATTTTGGAATGAAGCTGTCTAACTAAATTGTCAGCCTTTTTTTATATCTATATGTTCTCAAGAATATACTGAGCAAATTTATCACACGACTTTTTTAATGACATATTATTTGCTGTTCTAATTCCATTTATGGATAATTTTTTTCTTAATTTATTATCGCTAAATACTTCAGAAATATTTTTTACCATGGCATCTACATCTTTAACCGGGGAAACCATTGAATTTTGTCTATGAACTGCATATTCTCGTCCCCCACGATAATCTGTAGTACAAAGAACACATCCACAAGCCATAGCTTCAAGGCCAGGTAGTCCAAACCCCTCTTCAATGCTCGTACAAATAAAAACTGATGCTTGATTGTTGGCTACAACCACATCTTTTAGAGGTAAATTGTAAAGATATTCACACCAATCAGGGATTTTGTTCGTTTTTGGCTCACGACTAACAATCTTTACCTTAAGATCAGGGTACTTATCTTTTAGTTTCCTCACAACGTCTAAAGCATATTTTCCCCCTTTAATTGGTTCTGAATCGCCTCTATATTGAAGAATAACAGAATGCGTATTGCGCTTGTCAACAGGGAATACGACTTTAAATAGCTCGGTATCGATTCCATCTTTTATCAGTTTAGGCCTTTTGGCACTAACTTTCGTCACAATTTCCGATAGCCAGTTTGATATGACTATATTATCAAGGCCTAATCGGTATGAGTCTAAGACATCTTTATCTGTAAACCCTCCCCAATTTTCGAAATCTTGTATGAAATAAAACTTTTTTCCACACTCTGCTGGCAACTTTTTTACAAAAAAAGATGTGCGTAACCCAGTCGCAATTATTGCATCATGTTTTTTTACATCTTTTAATGACTGAATCGCCACCTTTTTTATTTTTTTATTCAAAGGGTACCAATTGTCTGGAGCATATGTTAGTCTATATTCCGTCACTTTTTTTCTAACAAACATTGGTATTTTCAACTTTCGCAAAGTATCATTAGCTTGGAAATACAATGTAACAGTATTGCCAAGCGCAGCCAATCTTTCAGCGTACTGTAATATTACAAGTACACCTCCGGATGCTCTTTTTGGTAAAAATGGTACAACAAAAGCTATATTCTTTACTTTTGACATCAAACTCACCAATCCTATCTAAAAAAACTACTATAAGCACTTGGTAGCAGATACAAAATATTAATGGCAAACATTACTATTACAAACGCTATTCCGATATATTCTGCCTTAAAATAAACGGGTGATGAACCAAATAAAAAACTTTTAGACATATATTTTCTATTTGGTTTTGCCAAAATAGCAATTGAAATATAAGTTAGAATATACATGATTCTAAATACTCTAAAGAATTCACCACTGATTAAACTTATTGGAATCAAAACGAACATCAAAGCACTAGCGTTTCGTACAAAAGACATATAATTTATATCTTCTGTTGAAAATATTGAATTGCCGACTACGATATTTGCAATGTAATTATTTGTCAAGAAAACAAGTAATATATCAACTATATAAAGTGGAATCAATAACGTCCCATGTGCAGTAGCAGTCGAATTTGGATCCACATATGTTAAAGTTCTTTCGTTCAAAAAATTATTTACTATAGTTGAAGTGAGACTTCTAAAAACAATAGCGACTGCGGTAAAAGCGAATAATAAATTTCTAAATTTCTTGGGATCTTTCCCTGCTAGCGGACAAAAGATTAGCAATAAATAGAAATATGCAGACGAGTGAACTTTCGATGCGAATAAAATTATACATATAGCTACTAATGTAGACCACAATTTCTTTTTGAGAATGAATGGTATGGCTAGCAATGTAATCGCGAGAGCAGTATAAAATCTAAGTTGAATCACATCTACCAATGCTGGATACAGTAGATAGAGTCCCCACATTAAATTCGAAGTCTCTCCAATTAAAATGCGCGAAACTATAAAAAGGATAATTCCTATTAGAATTAGAGACCACATTTTATACTGATTATACGTCAACCCTAAATTTCTACCTATGTTATTGAGAAAGTACCACCCTTTACCAAAATTTTCGTATTGGACCGGTGAAGCGGCTTGATACAAATTATTATACGACAAAAAGTCAGGTATTTTTATATTGTTGTAATTGATCCATACTAAAAAAGCAATCACAAAAAACGGAAAAACTTTTGGCTTTTTTATAAAAACAGCACCTATGATCAATAGCCAATACAAAATCACCACGAGATAGTATCCTTCCTCTTATCCAAAGATTAGCAAACCTACATTTCTTGTGAATCCACTTTTCCAAATATGGTTTTTAATCCTAAAAATACAACGCGATATCTTCCCTTTTTCATTCAATCTCGCATACTCATTTAACAACGTATTATTAATATAATACGTTTTAGCAAACAAATCGATTTGGTCCTCTGTAGCTATGAGTGACTCCTTAATATCATTAATCTTGGATAGTTTATTGCCAATATAACCAATACTATTGATGTTTTTAGCTCCCACACTATTGTCACCATGTTGTCTGTACTCAATTAAAGATTCACCAACATAGCCTATCCTACCAAAATAACTGGCCACTAATGCACACCACCAGTCGTGCATAATTACCCGGTTATAATCTTTACACTTCAGAGACATGTCACGACAGATACGATTAATCATCATCGTACAACCTGTTACAACATTTTGAATCATCAACTTATTGATGTCCGTATTATCCATCTTAAGGGTTTGATAACTACTCATCTTTTCACTGAGCACATTCAAATCTTTATCAACTACTTTTAAGTCTGTGAAGATAGCTATAGGCTCGTCTGTATGACTGTCCTCCAACTCCAAACACTTTTTGTAGGTTTTTTCAATTTTCTGAGGAAGCCAAAAATCATCTTGGTCAGAAAACATGATGTAATCTGCAACAACTTCATTCATCAAATAAAAGAAGTTGGTTTTAGCACCACCAGTGCTTGGCCCATCAATCACTACTATTTTGTTAGGATATTGGCTAGCGTAGCGTTTAACTACTCCCATCGTACCATCACTAGAACCATCATCATGGACATACAAAGTCCAGTCTTTAAATGTTTGATTAAGAATTGAGTCTAATTGTTCCCCAACGTATTCCTCACCATTGTATGTAGCCATCAGAATTGCAATTTTAGTCTTACATTCAATAGCCATCTAATTCCCCCTTACCCTGAGAATTTTTTAAAACGCACCATCTTGCTTAAAAATGCTAATTAGATTGAGGAAGAATATCTTCCAATCATAACCTAATTAGGCTTTATCTTCATACTTTAACTCAACTCCATAACATTCCATATGTGACATTACTTCACTCCATAGTCTGCCAGTTGAGCCAAGTTTTACTAAAGAAGCCTTTCCCTTACAATTACCATTTTTCCAATTACATAGATATAAGACAACTAGGGTAAGAGCAATCAGAACCACTTATATCCCCATTTGTGGAAATAGTACTTCATTGAATTTACATGATATTTAAACAATGTCTTATTCTTATGTGAACCTTGTTCCCACTTATGGATTACTGTTGCATTGGGGTAATACATCAACTTTGAAACATTGTTAACCCGCTTGCACAAATCTGCATCTTCAACATACATGAAGAAGTTATCATCAAAACCGTTGATTTGCCTAAACAGCTCAGTACGGATCACTAAAAAGCTCCCCTGTCCAAATGGAACTTGGAAAGGTTTTGAATAATCTGCATCCTGCATCGTATGTTTAGCAGCGCGCTTGGGAAACAGCCCCTTCGCAAACATACGTATAAACATATCAAAAACGGTTAATTCCAAACGATAAACCTTTTGACGTTGTCCACTAGTATCAATAATGTTAGGAATCACCATTCCTACTCCTAGATTATCGTCCATGTACTTAATAATTGGAGTGAAAGCATCTTCCTTAAATACAATGTCAGGGTTCATGATACAGTGATATTTTGATTTAAGAAAAGGCAAAACTGCATTGTTACCTTTACCAAAGCCTAAGTTCTTATAAGCATCAATGTATTCAACATCAGGATATTGCTCTATCACCTTTAAGAACTCTTTGTTTTCCTTCTCCCACTCTGAAGTATTTCCGTTATCAACTATATACACCTTTTTAGTGAGCTTTGCGGGCGTATAATTTTCCATTGTCTCAATTGCCCGCTTAATATCATTATAATTATGATATGCAACAATACAGACACTTAATTCCTCTGACATTAAATACTTACCCCGCATAAAAAGAATAGATTATTTTTAGTGTTGTAAAAAACTAATGGTTATTCTCTTCGTACATCCCGTTCGGGTGGAAAATAACACCGATTGTCTTGAAAATGATCCACAGATCAAAGAAGACGCCACTCCGGTTGATGTACTCAATATCGAGCTGCACCATTTCCGCAAAATCTGCCGCATTCCGGCTGGTTGCTTGCCAAAGGCCACTGCATCCCGGCTTAACCAGCAATCTCTGCTTGTCATAGTCAGTATACTGTTCAACCTCATCTGGCAACGGCGGCCGGGGGCCCACCAGTGACATATTCCCAATCAGCACATTCCAAAGCTGTGGTAATTCATCCAAGCTATGAGCTCTGATGAACTTGCCAATCTTAGTGATCCGCGGGTCATCATGCATCTTAAACATGGCCCCTTCGACTTCGTTTTGCTCCAGCAGTTCTTTCTTCAGCTTCTCAGCATTGACCACCATAGACCGGAACTTGTAGATCCGGAATGGCTTTTCGTCCTTGCCAATTCTGATTTGTGAGTAAAAGACTGGTCCGCCATCTTCACCATGAATCTTGATTGCCAGCCACAAAAAAGTGGCGACAATAGAATCAAGGCAATTGAAGAAGCCAGAAAGTCAAAGAGACGCTTGATCCCATGGTAGAGAGGGCGGCCCTT
Organism: Lactobacillus leichmannii; assembly: GCF_024701915.1. Classification (NCBI taxonomy): domain Bacteria; kingdom Bacillati; phylum Bacillota; class Bacilli; order Lactobacillales; family Lactobacillaceae; genus Lactobacillus; species Lactobacillus leichmannii. The sequence goes on from NZ_QOCY01000037.1 coordinate 5,224, forward strand.
GACTTTGGACTGTTTAACATATGCTGGACTGCTGCTATATCCCATATCCATTTTTTCCTCTCCTTCATCCAAATTTCTACTTTAAAACAGACCTAAGAACTTCTTGCGCTTCTTCGGCAATGGTTGCCAGTTCAAGTAAACCGGATCGCCATTGATTACCGCTTGCGCATTGTCCAAGTACTTCTGTTTCTTATCTTTACCAAATTCTTTCGCCAACTTGTCTAGCGCCTCACCTAATTGGCATTGCCGTCTTGGCAAATCATGAGCATCACTGGCAAAGAAGGCACATTGTCCAGCCTTGATAAACTCCCGGCTACATTCTTCAATTTCTTTGCCAAACAAGCCGGTATATGAGCTGGCAGTAATCTGCACCAAAACTCCCATTTCCAAGAATTCTTGCAGCTTCTGCGGATTTGCCAGAATTTCTTTATTCCGTTCTGGGTGAACAATGATTGGCGTAATCCCTCTTCTGGTCAGTTCGTACACCATGTTCTTGGTGTAATGTGGCACTTCATTGCTTGGCAATTCCAAGAGCATGTAGTGTCCCTCTTCATCGCAGAAGAGGATGTCATCATTATCAAGGGCTTCAGTTAAGCCACCTGACAATCTGACCTCATGTCCTGGAAAGACCGTCAGCGGAATACCCGCTTGGTCAATCCGATCTTGAAACTCTTCCGTCAACTTGATCACATCATGCTTGTGGTTGGTGTAGCGGCCATTTAATGTGTGTGGAGTACACAAGGCATGGGTTACACCATCCGCAACCGCAGCTCTGGCAAGCTTAAGTGAAGCCTCCCAAGACTTTGAACCATCGTCGATCCCTGGCAAGATGTGACAGTGTAAATCAACTACCGGCATGAGCTACTTCTTTCTCCCAAAGAGACCCTTCTTCTCCTTTTCTTCGCCATAACCATAACCGTATCCATAACCATATCCATAGCCGTCATCCCCATCGGCATCAACATCGTTCATAACATAACCCAAGATTGGTGACTTAGTCAGCTTAAGCAGCTCAACTGCCCGCTTAACCGCTGACTTCTGTGAATGTGCCTGGCGCACAACCAAGATCGTCCCGTCCAAAGAACTGGTCAGTTGCTGGGTTTCGCCCGCTTCCAAGATCGGTGCTAAGTCAAGCACGACCATATCATATTCTTGCTTTAAATCTTCAACAATCAAATCCAACATATGCTTGGAAGACAGAAGTTCTGACGGGTTTGGCGGAATCGGACCTGCCGTCAAGATTGACAAGTTCTCTACGCCACTTTTCCGGATCACTCTGTTTGCGTCCATTTCCATAGACCGGCTAGTCAACAAAGTTGTCAAGCCATTGCTATTAGATACGTTAAAAGTGGCGTGCATAGTTGGCCGGCGCAAGTCCGCATCGATCAAGATCGTCTTCTTGCCGGCTTGCGCCATGGTAATGGCTACATTAGCACTGACCGTCGACTTGCCGGCGTTGGCCATGGCTGAAGTAAAGACAATTGTCTTTACTTCCTTATCAACGTTCATAAAATTGATATTGGTTCGGATGTTTCTGAACTGTTCTGAAATAACGCTTTGCGGGTTGGCCAAAGTAATCAGCTTGACCCCGTTCTTCATCGTATCGTTGTTTAAATGCTTCTTTCGACCGAATGCCATGCTAACCTCCTAAACCCGTCTTCTGGAACTGCCGCGCTTTTCAGCCGTCTTAGCCGTAAAGGTCCAGTCCTTTGGCATCGTGATATGTGCGATTTCACCCAAGTTGGTCAAACCAAGTTCGTTGGTCATGAATGAATCTTCACGAACAGTCGTATCTGACAAGTCCTTGATGATGATGATCAACAAACTGATTACCAAACCAGCTAAAACGCCAACAGCAGTAATCATTTTTACATTTGGGAAAGACTTGGTTCCCTTAGGTGCTTCTGCAACAATCGTCACGTTGTTGACATCCATGATCTTAGGAATCTGTTCCTTAAATTCCTTGGCAACTGCATTAGCAATTGCCTGGGCCTTGGCCGGCGTTTCAGCCGTAGCTGACAAGGTGAAGACCTGGGAAGAACTCGTAGTGGTTACCGAAACCGCACTAGCCAATTCACTGGCTGAGACTGAGTAACTCTTGCTTTCCCGCTTGTAAACCGCTGGCTTAGCCTTAACCGCCTTCTTAACCAGGGTTCTAGTACCATCATCATTAGTCTTGTAAACAGCCTTCTTGGCTGGAGTTGCCTTCTTAACAAGAGTTACTGGGTTAGCCAGGTACTTGGATGCACCCTTTAAAATAACGTTACTAGTGATAATGTCCTTGTAAGTAGTAACGGCGTTAATGTCGGCTTGCTGGTTTGCATAAGCCTGGTTAGCATCCGCTGTCTTCCGGTTGACCAAGAGTTGTGTGCTAGCAGTGTACTTTGGCACCAGAACATATTCTGAAACCCCATAAGCGATCAAGCCCAGACCAATCATCCAAATCAAAATGCTAATAATGTGCTTTCTGATTAAGATAAAGAGCCTGCGCAGGTCAATGGTTACTTCTTCATTATTCTGTTGTTCAGCGCTCACTAGTTATCCTCCTTATAAACGTTGACATTCTTAATTTCTAAAGTCTGCCGGATATTATTGGAAATCCGCTGTCTTTCCTTAGTAGACATGATTTCAACTTCCATGTTGCCGAATCTTTGATTGTTAACGCTGCTACTCTTCCCTTGAGCGTAGTCTGACTTAACATTGTCAGTTGCCCCTTGGTAATTCATGGCCAACTTAATCATGTCGTTCAAACTTAGATCAGTCTGCATGCTGTCACCCAAAGATTGCATGAATGAGCTGTTTAAGATGGTCTTGTATGACACGCTCTTCTTAATTGCAGCCATCATCACCAGCCGTTCACGCTCCTGGCGGCCGTAGTCTTGCCGCGGGTCACCGTGGCGGAGCTGAACAAAGGCCAAAGCCTTCTTGCCAGAGATGTGGTACATCTGCCCCTTCTTAAAGGAGTAGCCCATATTGTCAAAGGTCAATGGAGAGATGACATCCACCCCGCCCATCTTGGTGATGATCTTCATGGTACTTTCCCAGTTGACCAGGACATAACCATCGATTGGCACGCTGTAGTACTTATCCAAAGTCTTGATCGTCTCGCTAACCCCACCCAAAGAGTAGGCGCTGTTCAGCTTGATCGGTGAAACCTCCGGATAGTCCGGCAAGTTGACCTTGGAGTCCCGGGCAATCGTGGTTACCCGCGTCTGCTTCTTGCTTGGGTTGACCGTGACGAACATCATCAAGTCAGTCAAACCCTGATAATTCTTCACGCTCCGTCCTTCAGCCCCGGTGTCAGTTCCTAGAATCAAGAGGTTTACTGGCTTCTTGGCATCCAGGATCTTGTCTAAGCTGGACCGGTTCTTGTTTGACTTGGTAGACTTTGAGACCGGCGTGTACATCGTCGTCGCTGCATCCCTAGCATTCTTATAAGCATAACCGATTACTAATAATGCTGCCAGCAGCAAGACCCCAACAATTCCCGCGATCCAGCGGCCGATATGGCGCTTACGGCGGCGGTGATGGTGGTGGTGATGAACACGACTTTGATCAGGTTCGTTCATAATTATCTTTTCTTATTCTCCTTATATCCCATACCAATTTTTTATCTCTATTTTTCCTAGAACATAATTGCTCTTGTTGGATAAGCATTGCTACTATAGCACGCGCAATCCATGATATTGTTCTATTATACATCACATCTCATTCCCAAAAAAGTTTAAATCGTTTCCAATTTATTTCCATGGATCAAATCTCCTTAACATTTGTCTGTTTTAGCAATTTCCACCTAAATTTAGGCAAATTCAGTGCTTTTTTTCTCCGCTTCTTTACAATAGATAATAAATAGATGTACAAATTCGTTATCTAGCAATATAGAAAGAAAGTTATAGATGATCGACAATCAAACTCACTCAGTCAAGGCCTACTTAGCCGGCGTCAATCTTGATGATCCCAACTTTGACTACTCCATGACCGAACTGGCCAATTTAGCAGAAGCCAATAATTTCACCGTTGTCGGCTCCAGCCAGCAGAAAGCGGAAAACATCGTTGCCTCCAGCTACCTGGGCAAGGGTAAGGTAGCTGAAATCAAAGACCTGGCCCAAGGACTCGGGGCCTCCGTCCTCATCGTCAACGATGAACTGACCCCAGTCCAAATCCGCAACCTGGAACACATGACCAAACTCCGCGTCATCGACCGGACCGAACTCATCCTGGAAATCTTCTCTTCCCGGGCCCGGACCAAGCAAGCCAAGCTGCAGGTCCAATTAGCGCGCCTCCAGTACGAACTGCCCCGTCTGCACCCGTCTGAAAACAATCTCGACCAGCAGCACGGCAGCGGCGGTTCCACCGGCGGGGGCTTCGCCAACCGCGGGGCCGGGGAATCCAAACTGGAAATGAACCGGCGGAACATCGGCAAGCAGATCTCCGCTATCAAACATGAATTAAAGGAAATCTCCGGCCAGGAAGAAATCAAGGCTGCCCGCCGCAACCAGAGCCAGCTGCCTAAGGTCGCCCTGGTCGGCTACACCAACGCCGGCAAGTCTACCACCATGAACGGCCTGCTTGAGGCCTTTGGGGCTGGCAATGAAGATAAACAGGTCATGGCCAAAGACATGCTCTTTGCGACCCTGGACACCTCAGTCCGCAGGATCGACCTGGACGGCTTCTCCTTTATCCTGTCTGATACCGTTGGCTTTGTCTCCAAGCTCCCCCACAAGCTGGTCGACTCTTTCAAGGCGACCCTGCAGGAAGCCAAAGACGCTGACCTCTTGATCAATGTCGTTGACGCTGCTGACCCGAATATGAACCAGATGATCAAGACCACTCTGGAAGTCTTAGACGAAATCGGCGTCAAGGACCTGCCAATGATCACAGCCTACAACAAGGCTGACTTGACAGACCGTAACTACCCGCAGATTGAAGGGGGCGACCTTCTTTACAGTGCGGTTGACCCAGCTTCCATCCAGGCCCTGGCCAAGCTGATCACGACCCGCCTCTTCAGCAATTACCAGATCACTGACCTCCGCCTGCCGCTAACAGCCGGCAAAGACCTGGCCTACCTGCACCAGCACTCCCGGGTCTTAAAGGAAGACTACCAAGCTGACGGAATCGAAGTTTCCGCCCGCCTGTCGCCCCAAGACCGGGCACGTTTTAGCGCCTACCAAATTTAGACCGCATAAAAAGCCAGACTCTATCTCTAGAGCCTGGCTTTCCTATTGCTATAGAACTCTTCTTGCCCGACTAGGCCAGAAGTAGGTGGACAGGCTCGCTTGTACAACCCCCTGCTGGTCTCCAGCAGCGGTAACGTACTTCCCGTCCCCCACGTAAATGGCTACATTATATGGTTTATTCTTGGAACCCCAAAAGAGCAGGTCTCCTTCCGCGAAGCCAGAACTTGGATCAACCGCGATCCCCTTCTTGACCTGGCTCTTGGTGCTGGAACCTGTATTGACGCCAGCTGCCTGCTTGTAGACATAGGCAACCAAACTGGCATTGTCAAAGGCCTTCGGGCCCTTGGAACCCTTGACATAGGCCTTGCCGACCTGCTGCTTAGCCAAAGACACGACTGCCTTAGCCCGGGCCTTAGACCCCATCGGGGCAAACCAAGAGGCTGCCAAACTGGCAGCACTGCGGGCCTTCTTAACCGTCTTCTTAGATTTAGCCTTGGTCTTCTTGGCCTTCACGGCCTTCTTGGCAGACTTGACCTGGTTAAAGTACTTGGCCATGACCCATTCCTTCTTGCCAATCCGGTACCACAGATTGCCCATGGAGTCAGTTGCCGTCTGGTAGACAAAATGGCTGCTGCCCTTCTTTAAATGAGTCGCAACATGCCGCCCTTTCTGGTAGTTGGCCCAGACAGTGACATATTGCTTACTAATAACTTTGATCCGCTTGCTGGCGGCCTGGGCCGGCTGCTTGACCGGCTTGACCCCTGTCGCTGAGATTCCTAAGAAAGTCAGCGCTGCAGCAGAGAACTTGATCATATTAGACTTCTTCATGCTCATTTCCTCCCTTACACCGCTAACTCTATTTTAACACGGAAACTAGAGAATCCGCCGGGCCGTTGATGGCCAGAAGTAACTGCTAATGGTTGCCAAGATAACCCCTTGCTGCTCATCAGCGGCGGAAACATATTGACCATTACCGACATAAATTGCAACGTGATATGGCGCTGCCACATCCCCCCAGAAGAGGAGGTCCCCCGGCTGTAGGCTGGCCGTTGATACCGGCACAGCTACGCCTTCCTCAACCTGGGTATAGGTAGTCCGGGAAACGGTTTGCCCAATCGAGGTCTTGTAAACCCATTGGACTAAGCCGGAGCAGTCAAAGCTGCTTGGACCGGTCGCGCCCCAGACGTAAGCCTTGCCGACTTGCGCCTTGGCTAAGGCTACTACGGCATTTTGCCGCCAAGATGAACCAACGGGAGCCTGGGACAAAGCAGCTTGCGTCAATTGATTGGTGTTTAAGACTGGGTTGGCCGGTTTCTTGGCTGCAGTCTGTTTGGTCGTTGTTAAGACAACCGTGTACTTGCTGGCAATCCACTTTTTATTCCCAATCTTCAGCCAAACCTTGTGCTTCTTGTCAGTAGCTGAGGCCTTAACCTTCTTGACCGTACCCTTCTTAAGGTACTTGTGGGTCTTCTTGCCCTTCTTGTAGTTGGTCCAAACCGGAGCCTTCTTGACTACCTGGACCTTGGAAATGTGACCCTTGACTTGCGCGTTTGCTGGCTGGCCGCCTAGGCCCAGTCCTCCGAAAAAGAGCGCCGCCACGCCCATGAATTTAATCCATCTTGCATTACCCATATTTTTTCCTCCAGCGGAAGCAAAACTTATACCTAATGTTAATGATAAGCGTTCGCCCCCCTGGCCCGCAAGCCCCCTAATGATTACAAAAATATTACAAAAACGGGGAAGGCGCTGTCGCCCTCCCCGCTGGAAATATGCAAGTGTTGAATAATCGCTGTAGTTTGTCCCGTTGGAACAAAAAAACCGTCGTAACGACGGCTAATTAAAACGTGTAAACTTTTAATTGGCCGTCACCGGCTCAAGCTCATTCTACTTAGACTAGCGGAAAAATGTAAGATAAGAACGCGGCTTAAATTACTCTCCGCGCGCTGGATGGGTAGAAAGCACTGGAGCGGTTCGTGCTGACCTTAGACTTGATTACCCCAACCGTTGGGCTGGAAGCGTGGACGAACTTACCGCCGCCCACGTAAATCCCCACGTGGCTTGGAGCTGACTTAGAACCAAAGAAGAGCAGGTCCCCCTTGACCAGCTTCTTAGTTGATACCGCCTTGCCGTAGTAGAGCTGGCTGACTGAGTAGTGCGGCAATGTCAAGCCTGTTGCCTTCTTGTACGCGTACATGGTCAAGCCTGAGCAGTCAAAACTGTAAGGACCAGTTGCCCCCCAGACATAAGCCTTGCCGACTTGCGCGTTTGCCAAAGCAACTACCTTCTTTTGCTTAGCCGTCTTAGCAGCCTTAGCCTTAATTGAAGCGTACTTCTTAGTCGTGACTGTGTTAGTCCCCAGAATCCACTTGTTGTCCTTGATCCGGTACCAGGTCCGCCCCTTGTACTGGGCTTGACCCGTGGCCGTGAACTTGTAGCCGGACTTAACCTGGCCAACCAATTTCTTGCCGGCCCCGTAAGTAGTCCAGGTGTTGACCTTGTTACCCTTATTGTAGGCTACCCGGGTCTTCTTCACGATCGTAATATTGCTGTCCTGCCTGTCCGTTGCCGCGTAGGCCGGCTGCGCCCCGCCCAGCCAAGCTGCCAGCAGTAAAAGGACTAAACTGAATTTCCGCTTCATTATAACTGTTTTCTCCTAAATTGAATCCGCTTTTTCTAGTGTAAGCAAGTTGTGTTACAGAAAGGTTACAGAAAAAATACAGTTGTTTTTTAATAGCAAAAGGCAAAAGAAAAAGGACGCCAACTGGCGTCCTATATAAAGGATATTTCTCAATTAAATCAAGCGCTTGGCAGTTGATGGCCAGAAGTAGTAGCTCAGGCTCTGCTTGATCACGCCCTGGCTTGGAGTAGCCGCGTGAACAAACTTGCCGCCGCCCACGTAAATCCCCACGTGGTACGGTGAAGACTTGGAACCCCAGAAAAGCAGGTCCCCCTTCTTCAAAGTTGCCGTAGAAACAGCAACCGTCTTGCCTTGGTGCACTTGCGTGTAAGTGGTCCGGGTAATGTACTTGCCCAGAGCTCGGCTGTAAACGTAGCTGGTCAAGCCGGAGCAGTCAAAGCTGTAAGGACCAGTGGCGCCCCAAACGTAAGGCTTGCCCACTTGGGCCTTGGCCAAAGCAACAACCTTGTTTTGCTTGGTCTGCTTGCTCTTAGATACCTTCTTGGCTGCCGCAGCCTTCTTAGCTGCCTTGGCAGCGGCCTTCTTGGCTGCTGCTGCCTTCTTGGCCCAGGCTTTAGGACTCAAAGTGTAAGAAGCCAGAATCCATTCGTTGTCAGCGATCTTGTACCAGGTTTGCTTCTTGTACTTAACTTCGCCGATCACCGTCAAAGTAGTCCCGTGCTTGAAGCTGATGCCAGTGTCGTTGGCCGCGCCAAGCTTAACCTTGTAATTCTTCCAGGCCTTAACGCTGTAGCCAGACACGTAGTTGACCACAACCTGCTTGTTAACAGCCTTAACAGTAGCTGCCTGGGCGGCCGGAGCTTGGGCGCTTGCGGCAACAGGTGCGACCAGGGCCAGGGCCATTAAAACTTTGACTAATAAACTCTTGAACTTCAAAACTTGATATCCTTTTCTATTCTGATTTTTTACACAAGTTCTATAATAAGTTACCGATGTTACAAGAATGTTACAAAAAGAATACTAGATTGTTAAAATTAAGTCCGATTTAAAAAGGCCAGCGCTTTTTGCCGCGCTGACCTTCTTTTTTATCGTTATTATCGTAATTTTAGCAGGTAATGATAAACTAGATAACCCGCTTGGCGGTTGATGGCCAGAAGTAGGAGCTCAAGTACTGCTTGCGGACACCTTGGCTTGGAGTAGCCGCGTGCACGTACTGGCCGCCGCCCACGTAAATCCCAACGTGGTATGGGGAAGACTTGGAGCCCCAGAAGAGCAGGTCGCCCTTCTTCAAGCTGGCAGTTGAAACCCTAACGGTCTTGCCCTTCTTTACCTGGGTGTAGGTGGTCCGGGTAATGGACTTCTTGATCGCCCTCTTGAAAACGTACTGGGTCAAACCTGAGCAGTCAAAGCTGTAAGGACCGGTAGCGCCGTAAACATAGCGCTTGCCAACTTGCTTCTTGGCCAGGGAGACGACCTTGTTCCGCTTGGTCGTCACGCTTGCTGCCTGGGCCTGGTGGCTGTTTGCCTGCACGGCGATTGGCACAACCAGGGCCAGGGCTAAGGTCAATTTTACTAAGATCTGCTTAAACTGCTTCATTACGTTGTAACTCTCTTTCTCTTTTCTCGATGCTTATATCATAGCCGATGAGTGTTACAAGAACTTTACAGACCGTTTGCAGTTTCTTTAATAAGCCTTTGCAGTTTTTTAACATCCTGCAATTTTTCCGTAAAAAAATGCCCTGGCAAAGAGCCAGAACCTTAATTTATTAAGCCCGCAGCTTCTCAGATGCGAAAGTAGAGCTTTCCGGTGCAGCCACGACTTCATTGCGGGCATCAACTGCCCCCTCAGTGGCCATGTTATGGAAATTGTTAAATGACAAGGAGATCATGTCTTCCAGGGCTGGTTCAGTAAAGGAGCCCATGTGCGGAGTCAAGAGAACCCGCGGGTAAAGGTCCATCAAGGACTGGACTTCCTGGTCCGGCACGTCGCTTTCACAGTCAAACTTGTGGCCCATGATCTTCTTTTCATTGGAAACCACATCAGCGCCGTAGCCAGACAGGTGGTTACTGGAGACAGCAGCGGCGATGGCTGCTTCATCAGCCAGTTCGCCCCGGGCCGTGTTGACCAAGACTGCCCCTTCCTTCATCTTAGCGATGAATTCAGCGTTCATCAGCTTGTCGTTCTCGCCTGGGAAGTATGGCACGTGAACGGAAACGATGTCACAAGTTGCCAGCAGTTCGTCTTCTGTTACAAAAGTGCAGTACTGCTTGGCGAAGTCAGATGGGAATGGGTCATAGGCATAAACTTCAGCGCCCAAAGCCTGCCACATCTTGCCTTCAACTGCCCCGATCTTGCCGGCCCCGTAGATGCCGACCTTCAAGCGGTTGAATTCCGTAGCGAAGTAGTCCGGATGCATCCCAAAGTCCTGTTCATGGACATGATGGGCAGCTTCACCAACGTGTCTTGACAAAGTCAAGCCCAGGGTAAAGGCCAGGTTGGCTACCGCGTATGGGGAGTAGTTTGGCACCCGGGCAACGGAGATGCCCAAGTCCTTAGCGGCTTCCAGGTCGAAGTGGTCCACGCCGACTGACCGGGTGAAGACCCAGCAGATCCCGTAGTTCTTAAACTGTTCCAGGTTGGTCCGGTCACAGAGGCAGTTGCCCCGGACCAGGACGGCGTCGCAGTCTTCTGCTTGTACTACGTTTTCCCGGTTCAAGTATTCAGTAATGAGCTTCAAGTCGTAGTCATACTTGTTCAGTTTTTCAAAATAACTTCTTTCAAGCGGCCTAACGCCGTAACATGCAATTCTCATCTTGAATACCTTCTTTTCTAGGACTTCACTTTATTTCTTTCAATAATTGCCCCCTATTTTATTTAATTGCCTTCTCATTTACAACCCTTTAGTTCAACTTCTTAACTATTTAATTTTCTCCCGCCTTTCCAGGCCAGGTAAGGGCTAACAGACTTTTCTTTCCGTAAATCCTTCCCTTAAAAGTCCAGCTTTTGCTTTTAATCTACAGGCCAAAAAGGCAAAGAAAAACGCCCCTGAGGCGGGTGCCTCAAGGACGCTGATTTGATCATTTTGAAGTTTGCTAATTAGATAATCCGCTTGGCAGTTGATGGCCAGAAGTAGGAGCTCAGGTATTGCTTACGGACACCCTGGCTTGGCGTAGCGGCGTGCACGTATTGGCCACCCCCAACGTAGATGCCCACGTGGTATGGGGAGGACTTGGAACCCCAGAAGAGGAGGTCACCCTTCTTCAAGCTGGCAGTTGAAACCTTAACAGTCTTGCCTTGGTAAACTTGGCTGTAAGTAGTCCGGCTGATGTACTTGCCAATGGCGTGGCTGTAAACGTATGAAGTCAAGCCTGAGCAGTCAAAGGCGTTAGGACCGGTTGCCCTGTAAACGTAACGCTTGCCGACTTGCTTCTTGGCCAGGGAGACGACCTTGTTGCACTGGCTGGTCTTAGAAGCAGCTTGGACAGTGTTGTTTTGAGTGTTAACAGTATTTACGGCAACGAAACCGGCGAAGGCCAGGGAGACGGCTGCGACTACTTTGGCTAATGACTTCTTGAACTTCAAAATGATTTACTTCCTTTCCTTAACTTGATGTTTTTCTTAACTTGATGTTTAACATCTTACAGGAGAAATATTTCAATTCTGTTTCAAAAAGGTCACGCCTTTTTTACAATCTATGAGGAAAAGCTTAATTTTGTAATTTTCTCACCAAACTGTCCAAGCTGGCATAGGTCGCTTGCAGGTCGTCATTGACTAGGACATGGGCGTATTTTGCCAAATCTTCCGGCAATTCGTTCAACTCGCTGCCGGTCAGCCGCTTCTTGATCTGGTCACTTGCATCACCCCGGTCAGCCATTCTTTGCGCCAAGGTATCCAGGCTGCAAGTCACATAAAGGAAGTAAACCTGGTCGCCTAAAGCTTCCAGGTAGGACCGGGCCCCCTTGATATCCACGATCAAGCTGACCAGGTCGTTCTTGGCCCAGGCTCTTTCCAGCCCTTCTTTACTTGACCCGTACTGGTAGTCCCCGTATTTGACATGTTCAAAGAAGTGCAGCTGGGCAAAAGAATCATCGTCTTCAAAATAATAAGCTGACCCGCTTTCCCCAGGCCGCTTTGGCCGGGTGGTATGGGTAATCACCCGGGGGATCTGGTAGCGGTCGGTCAGATATTCAGATATAGTCGTCTTGCCCGCCCCGCTGGGACCGGCAATCAAGATAATTTTTTTAGCCAAAAAAGGATCTCCTAACTTGAAAATTTTCGCTCTATACTATATCATAGCCTAGTTGAAATTTTAAACATTTGCGAATTAAGGAGATTGCCATGAAGAAAGCCGATGTTGAATTAGGTGCCGTCGTTAACGCCAAGTCAGAAGAAGAACTGAAGAAGCAGTTCCAAGGCACGGTGGAAAAGATCTATGAAAACTCCGCCCTCCTGGCTATCACTTCCTTTGACGACGTTGATGCTGCTGCCGTCAGCGACCTCAACTACAAGCTGGTCGTCAACTTCAAGAACATGAAGCCGGCCCGGGCAGCCAAGAAGGCCAAGGCCCTCTCCACCAACAACGTGACCATCGAAAAGATGGCCCCGACCATGAAGGCTGACGACAAGGATAAGAAGGAAAAGAAGGCTCCGGCCAAGAAGAGCAAGTAAGAGAACTCCGCGGTTATCCCGCGGAGTTTTTTGTTAAGATAGTAGAGAAAGCGAGTTGACAACATGAAAGAAAAAACTAAAATCCTGCTCTACTGGTTCATCCTCCTCCAGCCCTTCCTGGATTTGGACTTCTTCTACCGGGGGAAGCTGGCCACCATCCTGCCCTTCACCATCCCGACCATCATCCGGATCGCCGGTGTCATCGTCTTGGTGGGCCTGCTTGTCTGGGGGCAAAAGCAGCTGCCTCCGGCCTGGCTCTGGGCCTACCTGGCCCTCTTGACCCTCTACGGGATCTTCCACCTCTGGCACATGCAGAACTTCAAGAGCCTCAGCCCAAACGATTATGGCTACTCGAATTTCGGGGAGATTTTTTACCTCTTCAGAATGCTCCTGCCCCTGGCCTTGATCTGGGTGACCAAGAAACTGGAAATCAGCCAGGACTTCTTGTTAAAAGCCTTCGCCTGGGTCAGCGGCCTCTTCACCGGCACGATCGTCTTGAGCAACCTCTTCGTGGTCTCTTTGAAGTCCTACGAAACTGGGGTGATCTCCGGCAACATCTTCACCTGGTTCATGGGGCCGCTTTACGGCTACTCCCACAGCGCCTCCAAGGGTTTCTTCTACTTTACCAACACCTTGAGCGCCATCCTCTTGATGCTGGCCCCGGTCGTCTTCTACCTGCTTCTTGAGCGCTTCTCTTGGCAGACCGGCCTTTTGGCCCTCAGCCAGACTTTGGCTATGCTGGAAGTCGGCACTAAGGTCGCCCTCTACGGCTTAGCCGGAACCCTGGCCGTCAGCTTGATTGCCTGGCTGGTCCACCTGTTTTGCTTAAAAAACGTCAAGTTTTCTAAAGGCGGCCTGGTCACCCTTTTGGCCTTAGCCGGGATCACCGGGGTCTGCTGGCAGGTCTCCCCGGCTGTCCAGCGCTACAAGTACGAGATCTACTGGGCAAACAGCCATGACTCCAAGATCGACCAGGAAAACGCGCTCTTGAAGGCGGGCCTGGCCAAGTACAAGAATGACCCGGACAAGCTGAAAGAGTTTGAAAAGGACTTTTTGGCCAAATATTACCAGAAGTACGCCTTAAACAAGCGCTTCATTACCAAGTCCTACCCATATAAGTACGACCCGCAGTTCTGGATCGACCTGCTTAAAGAGCCGGCCAGCGTCCGTTTAGCCAACCGCAAGGTCGAAGAGGCCATGCTTAAGCAAGTGGTCAAGTATGACAATGATCCTTTGGACAAGTGGCTGGGGATCGGCTATATGCGGCAGACCAACATCTTCAACCTGGAGCGGGACTTCACGGCCCAGTACTACTCTCTGGGGCTAGTCGGCGCCTTCCTTTACCTGGCCTTTTACCCGGCCATCATCCTCTATGGGGCCTTTGAGTGGCTGAAGGAAAAAGCCTGCCGGACCTTTTACTTAACCAGCCTCTTGATCGCTAGCGCCCTGATACTGGGGGCCAGCTACATGTCGGGCAATGTCCTGGACTTCCCGACCTCTAACCTGCTTTTAGCCTTCCTCGACGGCGGCCTCCTGGCTTACATCAAGGAAGAAAAAGGCCGAAGCAGAGGACTCCGAATCGTCAGATTTGAGAAAAAGTAAGAAAAAATCGTCTTCTTTAATTAGAAGACGATTTTTACTTTGTTTAATTCTTACTTGCTTTCCTTGTCAATAAAGGAACTGTCCGGCACCCGGATCAGGTAGAAGCGCTTGGCCTGGTGGCCAACATGGAGGCCGATCCCGTTAGCCGCGGTGTTCTTGTACTTGGCCGTGTAGATAGCCACGTAGGCCTGCTGGTAGCGGGAATCTTCCTTCTTTAGCTCCTTGCGGCTGAATGGCAGAGCCGAGGCCGTCACGTTGATCGGATCCTTTTTATAAGAGACCGTAGCCAGGTAGCTGGGCACGGTATACTTTTTCCCCTTCAGGTAAAAAATATACTGCTGGCTCAAATCCCGGTTCTTGGTGGACTTGACCTGGACATAGTAGCTCTGGCTGGCGCTAGGCTGCAGGACCAGGGGCTTGTAGGTCACGGATGAAGTAATCCGGGAAGTATCCGTCAAGTTCGGGTCGTCAAAGAGGCTGACGGCTAAGAGCCAGCCGGCCAAAAGGCAGAAGCTGGCGACTTCCAGCAGGCTGATCAGGGAGTTGCCCCATTCAAATTTATGCCGGCGCTGGATGATCATCTTCAGCCGCCGGCGCCGGATATTTTGCACGATAAAGACCAGGTAAACGATGGCTCCCACCCAGAGGGCCACCCCCAGTACGTTCCAGCTCCACATAATTATGCCTCTTTCTTCGTCTTGGCCTTGGCTTCTTTGGCAGCTTCCTTGGCGGCTGCTTCGCCTTCCTTGACCTGCTTGATCTTCTCGCTCATGGCGTCAGCCAGGCGGTCGGCTGCCCCTTCAACATCGGCTACTAATTCGTCGCCATCCATGAAGAGGTCGATCCGGAAGTGGGAAGCGTTCAGGTATTCGCTGGCCGTTTCAAAGTAAACCTTGACCGGCTGGGCTTCTTCTTCGTCAAAGAAGTTGATCAGCTTCTTGTAGTTGGCCAGGGGCAGGTTGATGATGTTGGTTTCCAGGGCAAAAGTGATAGGGTTCTTCCCTTCCAAAACCAGCTGGACCTGCATGAGCCGGTCTTTCTTCAAGGCCGTGGCCACTTCCTGGACCATGGTCAAGGCGTGTTCACGCAGCTTCTTCTTGCTCCGGGAGACTTCGGAATACTTGATGGTCTCCATGTCAGACAGGTAGGTCTGTTCTTCGATTGCTTTAGTTAAGTCTTTCAGGTTGATCTGCATTTTTTGTCACCGTCCAATTATGTCTGTATCTACATTAACTAAAAAAGTCCCCGGGTGCAAGCGAAAAAAAGAGCCGGCCAGGGGGGCCGGTTCTCATTAGGATTAATAGGAAATGTAGGTTGTCACCAGCACTCGACTGATTTATAACCTCCGGGGCGGCGATAACATGGGGAAAACACCGCCGCTCCGGGAAATAGAGCCTGCCGCGCGGCAAGTTCTCTATTACTCTGCTATTTTACCATATCCATCCTCAAGAATCTCTCATGATGTGCGATCTCAGTGAAAAAATCTTCGGCTATAGCTGAATTATTAGCCAGCTATTCTGGCCAGAAGAGGTCGTTTAGGGTTTTATCCAGGGTTCTAATGAATAATCTCTCTAGCATGTGAATTTTTCACGTGCTTTTTGTTGGAATATGCTGATTTTTTTGATAAGGAGATTATAATTGGAAGAAGAAGATGTTTGTCGTTTTTTATCAGGAGGAAGAAAAAATGAAGGCAAGCAAGCAGCTCTACCATGAGCACAAGATCATCACCCTAATTCTGACCTCGCCAATCTGGCTCTTTATCCTCTTCTCCGTATTGTTTACGGCCAACGAGATCTACAAATCGACCCAAGAAGGCGTGGTAACTGAAGTTCTGAACAAGACCCTGCCCCAGCATGGCTACAGCGACATCTACTACTTGAATCAGGTCAAGGCTGACAGCCATTTCGGCATGGGAACCACCTACGTCAGCAGCTTCTCAACCAAGCGGACAGTTAAACAGAACCAGGATCTTTTTGCAAAAGCTGGCAAGAAGATCGACAAGGGCGACGCCAACCTCCCTTATTACAAGGAAGTCACGGTCCGCCGGAGCGGGGTAGGCTGGAAGGTAACCGTTTCTGATTCGATTGGGCAAGAGGAAAGCAATTATAGCGTGAAATGACAAAAAAGCCGCCAGAAGCGTACTTGCTTCTAGCGGCTTTCTCAACTCAAGGCACTTGCCAAACGGCAAATGTGACTCCTTCTCGTTCACATCAAGGGTGTGTCAGCATCGACGCTTCCCGCGTCTGGCCAAAGGCCTGATGCCCTCTATCTTAAAATACGCACCTTTGCGTTTTCCTCGACTCGTCGATAGTATATTATACGCTCTTTCCCAGGCCTTGTAAAGCTACTTTTTCAACTTCTCCCGCAGCTTGAGCCGCTTGATGTACTTGTTCCAAGCTTCCTGGAACAGGGTTGACAGCAAGAAGCCCAAAGCGATCGACACAGTCACGATAGCCACCCGCATCATCATCTGCTGGGCAGCAATATACTTGCCATCAATCAGCTGTCTGACCACCATATAAGCCGGCGCTCCCGGCACCAGCGGCACCATGCCCGGTACGCTGAAAAGGGTGACGGGACACTTTTTCCACTTAGCCAAAACCACCGCGACCAAGCCCACGGCAAAGGCCCCCAGGGTGTTGGAAATCATCCGCCCGCCAGAAGCCTCCGTCACCAGCCAGTAGACCATCCAGCCCGCGCAACCGCAGATCCCGCTCCAGTGAATCACCCGGTGGGGAATATTCACCGTCAAGGCAAAGCCCACCGTGGCAATGTATGAAAAGACCAAGTTGATCAAGACGTCCCAGATGTTGAAACTAACCTGCATCCCCAGCATGACTAAGCTCCTAAAAATCTAATCACGATCCCGACGCCGCCGCCCAGGGCAATCGCCGTCATCGCCGCCTCACACATGCGCACGATCCCTGACACCCAGTCGCCCATAAACAAGTCTCTCGAGGCGTTGGTCAAGGCCAGGCCGGGCACCAGAGTCATCAAGGCCCCAGTCAAAATATTGTTTACACTGCAGGCCGGAAAAATCCCATTAATGATAATGGTGAGTAGCCCCATCTCCATGGCCGCGATCATTTCCGCCAGAAAGCGGACCTTGGTGTGGCCCTTAAGCCAGGAGTCCATCAAATAGCCGCTGGCCCCGATCAGCCCGGCAACCGGGAAGTCGATCCAGTCATAGACATCCAAAAAGAGAACCATCAAGGTGGCACTCAAGATCCCGGCCCCGATGACCTGCAGCCATAAAGGAAAAGTCGGGATGTTCTCTTCGATTTCCCGCAGCTTCTCTTCCAGCTCCTCCAGGTCAATCCGCTTGTCGGCGAATTCCCGGGAGAATTCATTGACCTGGTCGACCAGTTCCAGGTTGATGGCCCGCTTCTTTACGGTTTCCAGTTCCGTCACCGTGCTGCATTCCCCATCATCCAGGCTGACGAAGAGGCCGGTTGGCATGGCAAAAACATTGACCTCCTTGATGCCGGCGTTGACAGCGATCCGGCGCATGGTGTCCTCCACCCGGTACATTTCGCTACCGCCGGCCAGCATGAGGCGGCCAGCCTTCAAACAAGTATGAACGACTCTTTTCATGTACGCGTCTGTGCTCATTTTTTCACCGCGAGCCTGCCTAAAGGCAGCTAAATCAATTATTCATGGCTTCAATATCGACGACCTTGTCGACCCAGTCACCTCTGAAAAAGTCCCGTTCGTGACTGACGATGATGACTCCGCCCGGGAAGTTGACGATGGCCTTCCGCAGGCTGTCCTTAGTTTCATTGTCCAGGTGGTTGGTCGGTTCGTCAAGGAAAAGCAGGTTGGCCGGCTCAAACTGCATCTCAGCCAGCTTCACCTTCTCCTGCTCGCCCCCGGACAGTTCCTTAAGTGGACTCATGACCAATTGGGCGGTCAGCCCCATCCGGGCTAAAGCCTGCCGCAATTCCTTGGGCTTCTTCTGGTCAAATTCACTCTCTAAGTACTGCAGAGGCGTCATATTCTGGTTGGGCCAGGTCAAGTCCTGCTTGAAGTAGGCCAGCTTAGCCGTAGCCGACAGGTCAAAGCCCCCATAGATCGGCGGAATCTGCCCCAAGAGGGTCTTCAGCAGGGTGGTCTTGCCGATCCCGTTAAAACCGGTGATGGCGACCTTTTCCCCATTGCCAACGGAGAAGTTGAAGGCTTCCTTAACCAAAGCCTGGTCGTAGCCGATCACCAGGTCCTGCGTCTGCAAAAGCAAGTTAGAGGCCGTTTCCACGTATGGAAAGTCAAATTTGGCCTTCTTGCCGTTTTGCGGAGGGGTCAGAATTTCCATTCTGTCCAGCTGCTTTTGCCGGGACCGGGCACTTTTGGCCCGGGTGCCGGCTTTATTTTTTCTGATATAGGCTTCAGTCTTGGCAATCTGCCGCTGCTGGTTGGCATAGGCCTTCATATAAGTCTGCCGGTTGGCTTCCTTTTGCCGCATGGCTTGCTTTAATGTACCGGTATAGCGGGTGATGGTCCCGAAGTCGATGTCGATAATACAGTTGGTTATCCGGCCTAAAAAGTCGTAGTCGTGGCTGACAACGATAAAAGCGCCGGTAAAATCATTCAAGTAGTCGACCAGCCAGTCGATGTGGCCGACGTCTAAGTAGTTGGTTGGTTCGTCCAGGACCAGGACCTGGGGCTGCTCTAAGAGGAGCTTGGCCAGGATCAGCTTGGACCGCTGGCCCCCGGAAAGCTGGGAGACGTCCCGGTCAAAGCCCAGTTCAGCCAGGCCTAAGCCGCTAGCCACCCGGTCGATTTCTGTGTCCAGGTCGTAGAAGTTGTTTTCTTCCAGGTAGGTCTGCAGGCGCCCGGCTTTAGTTAAAAGGGACTCATCGCCGCTTTCGCTATAATCGATGTAAAGCTGGTTCAACCGGGCTTCATCTTGGTAGAGCTGGTCAAAGGCAGTTTTTAAAAAGTCCCGCATGGTCAGACCGGGCGTCAGTTTGGCGTACTGGTCCAGGTAGCCGACGGAGAGCTTGTTTTGCCACTTGACTGACCCTTCATCGGGGAGGATTTCCCCGGTCAGGATTTTGATCAAGGTGGACTTGCCGACCCCGTTTTGGCCGGTGACCCCCATGTGGTCTTCCTTGTTTAAAACGAAATTGGCGTCTTCATAGAGGGTCTTTTCCGCAAAGCCCTGGGTCAAGCCGCTGACGGTCAGTAAACTCAAAATTTTTTCCTTTCTTACAGGTGAAAGTTTTCCGCCTGCTTGCGCTCATGGTCGTACTTCTGCAGGGTCTTGAGGATCCGCGGCCAGAGATAGCGCGGGGCGGTCAAGTGCAGGTGGTCGTCAGCCACCCGGAAGTAGCTGGGACTGAGCTTGGTTAAGCCGGAGAGGAATTCCTCATCCAGGTGATACTTGTCAGAGATCCGCTGGATTTCGGCAATCGCGTATTCGGTGTAAGACGAGCTCACGAAGACCAGGATGGCGCCGATGATGCCCCAGACCAGGGACTGGGTATTGGTTAAGGCGAAAGAGTGCCGGCAGATGTAGAACATGGCGATGAAAGTCATTACGCCGGCAATCCCGCCGTAGATGTATGGATAATAGAGTTTTTTCACGAAAATTCCTCCTAATTCTATCAACTATCTTAACGTATTTTGCCCCCTGGATAGTAGGAAAATTATTGCTGAAAGGGAAAAAATACCCCTAGCTAAGCTAGAGGCATGATTGTCAGCACTACCAAGAATCACTGCTTCTTGGCGTAATTGAGTTGGCTTGATAAATCGTGTAGTTGGTGATGGTCTCATTGCTGGAGAAGTCGACCCCGTTATAGGTCTCGTTCAGACTGTTCTGCCGGGTTTCCTGGTTGGTCAAAGTCTGCGTGGACAGGCCCAGGCTCTTTCTCAGCTTGTTGGACCACTTCTGCAATTCTTCAGTTGACGCTATCTGGAAGCTGGTTCCGGAAATCGTCGCGTCGTGGCCCTGGATGTAGCCGCTGGAGATGTTGCTGGCCGCGCCTCTGTAGTTGATGGCCAGGCTGGTCATGTCGCCAAAAGTCAAATTGGTCTTGACGTACTTGGCAAAAACCTTGAGCAGCTTCTGGTAGTTAGCTAAACCGTTGACGGACAAGCCCTTCTTTACCACGGCCTGGATGATCTGCCGCTGCCGCAGCTGCCGGCCGTAGTCCCCCCGGGGGTCGTCATAGCGCATACGGGCATAAGCGATGGCATGGCGGCCATCCAGGTGCTGCTTGCCCTTCTTAAAGTCACACCAGTCATAGCTGAAGCTGAACGGCACGTTGACGTCAACCCCGCCTAAAGCGTTGACCAGGCCCTTCAAGGCCTTCATGTTAACTTCCACATAATAGTTGATCGGCACGTTGAGCATGGCCGAAACCGTCTTGACCGACCCGCTGCTGCCCCCAAACTGGTAGGCCGAGTTGACCTTGAACATGTAGTAGCTAGTGCTGCTCGTTTCACCCAGAATTTCCGTCAAGGTATCCCGGGGAATCGAAGTCATGGTCGCCTTCTTGGTCGTTGGGTTGACGGTCACCAGGATGATGGTGTCCGAGTTCCCCTTGTCATTTCTCCCCTCAAGCCCCTGGTCGACCCCTAAAACCAGAATCGAGATCGGCTTCTTGGCCGCGATCCGGGCACTGGTTGCCGTGCTGCCGTTATTGCCGTTCATGCTCACGAAGGCTGAATGCAGGGAGAAGTAGGCATGCGCCCCCCAGGTCACCGCGATCATGACGGCAAAGGTCACCAAGAGGCCAATGATGGTCGGCAGGGGACGGCGGGACTTTTTCAAAAAGCCAGCCTGGACAAGAGTCACATTACGAAAAATTTTCTGTTGTCTTCTGCTGTGTTGCTCTTCCATGGACTACCCCCTTTAGTAATTTGCTATTATTTATTTTCGCATGAAAAAGGCATTTAATGAACCAGGCGTGGTAATATTTAGACTATCTTATTTTTTGGCAAAAAGCCGCTTTGAGAGGACAATACTAGTGGCGAAAAACGTACTTAATGTGTTTGATTATATGTAAGAGATAACAGGTAGGTTCTAAGTTCAATTAATTTAGGGAAATCCGGAACTTTGCTTTAGGATAGATCCCAGCTTTCACCCACACTTCAAAAACATATGTTTGGAAATCAGCAGGAATACCTGCTAAAATATTCCTCGAAACAAAGATATAATTCTGAAAGGCGGTGAAATCAAATGGCGGAACAGGTAAAAGAAGCACCGGCAGAATTAATTCAGACAAGAGTCTATGAACTACGTCCCAACAAGACTATGAGAAAAGTTTTGGATGAAGCTTGTGACTACCGTCGTTATTGCTGGAATCAAGGCCTCGCCTTGTGGAATGAAATGTATAAGGCAAGACAAACACTTAAATCTTCTTTGTCCACCGACTCCAAAAAGCTGACCGAAGAACAGAAAGTGCTGCTTAAAGACAAGCCTTCACCGAGTGAACGAAGAGTTCGTAATATGTTAGTTGCCGATAAAAAAGACTGGCAGTATACACAGTCAGCCCGGATTCTGCAACTGGCAATTTCTGATTTGGGTAAGGCTTGGAACAATTTCTTTGACAAGGCCCAACCAGGCTGGGGCAAACCAAAATTTCGGTCAAAGCGGGAAGCCAGACAAGGCTTCAAAAGTGACCAGAGCAAGATCAAAGATGGAATTCTTTATTTGGAACGGGCAAAAGAAAGTAGCGTTCCAAAAGACCAATGGCGCGGCTTTAAGCTGAGTGAAAAGCCTTTGTCAGATGAATTTGGCGTTGTCAGCTACTTCAAAGAAAAAGGCCGTTATTACGTTGCTATCCCGTATAAGATCAAGGCTGAAGATATTAAGCTGCCAGACAAAAAAGGTAAAGCTACCGCGGTTGACGTCAATGTTGGTCACTTTGATTACACGGGAGGTCGCATGAACGTATTGCCTAAGAAGCTTGATAAAATTTATGGGAAAATCAAGCACTATCAAAGGCAGCTTGCCAAAAAGCAAGTCAAAAATGGAGAAGCTGCTTGCGAAAGCGAGAACTACTTGAAGACGAAAGCCAAGCTTCAAGCATGCTATCGCAAGGCAAGCAATATCCAAAACGACTTGATGCAGAAGTTTACGACTGAACTGGTCAATAACTACGACAAGATCGTGATTGAAAATCTGTCAGTCAAGGGTATGCTGATGAGCCACGTAGCTTCAAAGGGTGTTCACCGGTCGATGTTTGGCAAGTTTAAGCAATTCTTGACCTACAAGTGCGATTGGTATGGTAAGGAACTTATTCTGGCAAATAAGCTGTATCCGTCTACTCAGCGTTGTGCGGCTTGTGGAAATGTCAAAAAAGGTGATGACAAGATCACCCTTTACGGAAACAAGAAGCATGGTACTAAACACAATGAGTACGTCTGCTACAACCAAAAATGCCCAAACTACAATAAGGTTGTAGATCGGGATAAGAATGCGATGCTCAGTCTTTTAGCGCTGACTGAGCACCCAGAATTAAATCATGCGCTATAATTTTTAAAGAAAGGAGAGTTAGTGGCTAAGGCCCTGGCCTTAGTCATGCGGGTTGGCTGTACCCGAGGATTGGTGAGAGCCTTTCCCTGAAGTTGCAAGAGTGGTGCTTCGGTACCTGCGCTGGTCAATGCGGTTACCCCCTTGTTGGGATATCGGAATACTGGTGATGACGGCAATAAGAAAAATGTCTGTATTCATGTCTTTGGACATACGTAGTCAAAGATTACGGTTTGGCTACATTGCACACGTTTTTTTGCAGCAGTAGAATATCAAGTATCGTAAAATAGAACGTAAAGTAATGAGAAAAAGAAGAGGTATCGTATGGAAATCCCTTATCGCAGTGAGGTTCCCAAAGAACAGACCTGGGACTTGACCCGGATCTTCAAGACTGAGGCGGACTGGGAGGCCGCCTTTAAAGCTGTCAAGCAGGAAGTCAAGGCCCTGCCGGCCTTGGAAGACGGCTTTACGGAGAGTGCGGCCGTCCTCTATGACCGCTTGACCCAGATTTTTGCCGTTGACCGCCGCCTGTCCAAGATCTACGTCTATGCCAGCATGGCCAGCGACGTCGACACCAGCAACCAGAAGAAGCTGGCCCTCAATTCCCGCGCCCAGAGCCTGGCCGCTGAATACCAGGCGGCTGTTGCCTTCATTCAGCCGGCTGTTTTAGCCTTGGGGAAAGAGGGCCTGGACGCCTTTTTCAAGGAAGAGCCAAGACTGGAAAACTACCGGCACTATTTGGAACAAATCGTCAAGCAGGAAGAGCACGTTTTGCCAGCTGAAGAGGAGAAGCTGGTATCGGCGGCCGGGGATGCCCTGTCAGCTTCGGCCAACACCTTCAACGTCTTGACCAACTCCGATTTGCAATTCCCTTACATTGAAGATGAAGACGGGGAAGCAGTGGAACTGACGGAAGCCAACTACGACATCTTGATCCAGTCCCAGAACCGGGAAGTCAGAGAGGACGCCTTTGACGCCCTTTACGCTGTCTACGGCCAGTTCGCGTCAACTTTTGCCTCAACCTTGGCCGGCAATGTCAAGGCCCACAACTTTGATGCCCAGACCCACCACTACCAGGACGCCTTAGCCGCGGCTCTGTCAGAAAACAACATCCCTGTCGACGTCTACAACCAGCTTTTGACTAGCGTCCACAAGCACCTGGACCTCCTCCACCGCTATGTCAACTTGCGCGAAGAGATCCTGGACCTGAAGGGCGACCTGCAAATGTGGGACATGTACGTGCCGATCACGGGCAAGCCAAGCCTCAGCTACACTTTCGCTGAAGCCAAGGCCCAGGCCAGAGAGGCCCTGCAGGTTTTGGGCAAGGACTATGTCAAACACGTCGACTACCTCTTCAATAACCGCTGCATCGACCACGTGGCTAACATGCACAAGCAAAGCGGGGCCTACTCCGGCGGGGCTTATGACACCGACGCCTATGAGCTCTTGAACTGGCAGGGGGACCTGGATTCCCTCTACACCCTGGTCCACGAGACCGGCCACTCAGTCCACAGCATGTACACCCGGGAAAACCAGCCATACGTGTACGGGGACTATCCGATCTTTGTCGCGGAAATTGCCTCAACGACCAATGAAAACCTGCTGACCAACTACTTCCTGGATCGGGTGACGGATCCAAAGACCCGGGCCTTCTTGCTCAACTACTACTTGAGCTCCTTTAAAGGAACGGTCTACCGGCAGACCCAGTTCGCGGAATTCGAGAAGTTCATTCATGAAAGCGACCAGGCGGGTGAAGCCTTGACGGCTGACTACCTGTGTGGCTTCTACGACCGGCTCAACCAGCAGTACTACGGCCCGGCGATCAGCCTGGGCAGCGACATCGACCTGGAATGGGCCCGGATTCCTCACTTCTATTACAACTTCTACGTCTACCAGTACGCGACCGGCTTTGCCGCGGCAACTGCCCTGGCTAACAAGATTACTTACGGCAGCCAGGAAGACAAGGAGAAGTACCTGGACTTCCTTAAGTCCGGCTCCAGCGACTACCCGATCAACATCATGCAGAAGGCCGGCGTCGACATGACCAAGTCCGACTACCTGGAAGATGCCTTCAAGGTCTTTGCGGAAAGACTGGACGAATTTACTGACTTAATCAAAAAATTGTAGAAAAGAAAACGAAGCTGCTCAAAGTGAGTAGCTTCGTTTTTTGCTATTAAACTTGACACATGTTCAATCTTAGTGGTGTGAAGCACCAGTAGCCGCGTCTGGTTCAGACTTGATTTGGTTGACCGCGGTAACTGGGTATGGCTTGCGCACCCGCGGGTCAGTGCTGGATGGCTTAGTGTCGCCAGCGTACTGGAAGTCAGTCAAGCGGGCGTGCTTAACGTCTTCAATCGTCTTGCAGCCAGTCAGTTGCATGTCGATCTTCAATTCATCGTTCAATTCGTTGATGACTGAAGCAACCCCGTGCGGGCCACCCAAAGCCAGGCCGTAAAGGTAAGGACGGCCAATACCAACTAGGTCAGCCCCTAAAGCCAAAGCCTTGAAGACATGGGAGCCCCGGCGGACACCACCGTCGAAGATAACCGGGCAGCGGCCGTTGACTGCTTCAACAACTTCTGGCAATACGTCAATAGTTGCAGGAGCACCGTCGATTTCCCGGCCACCGTGGTTAGTCACGTAAACGCCGTCTGCGCCGGCAGTCAAAGCAACTTCAACGTCTTCAGCACAGTTGACACCCTTAACGATGACTGGCAAGCCGGACATTTCCTTGATCCGCTTGATGTCATCCGGACCGATGTTCTGGGCGCTGGAAGCGTACATTTGCGCAACCGTTTGCCCTTCGCCCTTGGCGCCTTGGAAACGGGTGAAGAAGTCCAGCGGTACCGGGAAGGCAAAGTTGGTCCGCAGGTTGGCTTCCCGGTAGCCTGATACCAAAGCGTCAACCGTCAACAGGATTGCCTTGTAGCCAGCAGCGTTGATCGCGTCAAAGACCATCTTGTTGAAGTCCCAGTTCTTTGAAAGGTAAAGCTGGAACATCCGCGGAGCATCTGGCGCAGCGGCAGCGATTTCTTCAACCGGCTTGTTGCCGTAAGTGCTGGAAGTAAACATGGCTCCAGCCAAAGCTGCCCCCTTTTGGGTAGCAACTTCAGCGTCAGCGTGGGAGATCCCATGACAAGCGATTGGTGAGATCATGATCGGCGTCTTCAGCTTCATGCCCAGGAATTCAGTTTCAGTTGACGGGTTGTCCATCCCGGTCAAGGCCCGGGGAACAATCTGGTAGTGGTTGAAGGCAGTAGTGTTGTTTCTCCAAGTCCATTCATATTCTGAACCTGAGGCTACGTAGTAGTAAGCCCCTTCCGGCATTACTTCCTTGGCCTTTTCTTCAAGCTCATCAACGTTAACAAATTTTAAGTCTTCATCTGCTTCGCTTTGCGGGAAGCCCTTGATGTAATGTGTCATGGAAATCTCCTCAATCATTAAAAAATTACTATTAATTACTGTTAACTTACAAGGATTATCATAGCATTTAATCGCTTACTTTTGGGCCAATCTTTTGCTTTTTAGAATCTGCTCAAAAAAATTAGAAGTACTAGAAGTGCAGCTGGCCCGTAGCCAAGCCGACCAGGTACAGGAAGATACAGATGATTGCAGTGTAGATCCCGCACCACTTGAAGGCCTGCTTCAAGATCGTGCCTTCGCTGCCTTCCTGGCCGATAGCGGTAGACGCAACCGTGATGGATTGCGGGGAAATCATCTTCCCGGCAGTAGCCCCGACCATGTTGTTGGCCACGACCCAAGTCTGACTCACGCCCAGGCTTCGGGCAGCTGAGGCCTGCAATTTGGCGAAAAGGATGTTGGAACTGGTGTCTGACCCAGTCACGAAAGTCCCCAGGGCACCGATGATTGGCGCGATCAATGGGTAAACCGGACCCATGACCTTGACCAAAACAACCGCGATGGCACTGGTCATGCCGGCATAGCCCATAACCTTAGCCAGGGCCACGATAGCGGAAATAGTCACCGCCGTCTTGCCGATCCCCTTAATCAGGTTCCAGAGGATGCCAAAAGTTTCCTTAACGCTCAAGCCCTGGATCATGGCCCCGATGAAGGTAGCCAACAAGATCAAGGTCCCTGGTGAAGACAGCCAGTTGAGGCTGAACTGACCAGCATTTTTGCCAGTGTAAATCTGGAACTTCAAAGTCGCGGAGTTGAGCAGGCTGTTAACGGCTGGGAACAATGATGAAGCGGCCAAAACGAAGACGAAAACTAAGATGAATGGCGCGCAGGCTTGCAGCAGTTCACCAGCTGAGTGCTTGGCAATGTCCCCGGTAGAAGCGGAGTATTCCGGCACGTCCTTGTGCCGCTTGGCCAAGAGGGCCGTAACCAGGATGCAGACGATGGAACCAGCGATGGCTGGCAATTCCGCCCCAACGTACTTAGCCACTAAGATTTGCGGCAAGGCAAAAGCCAGACCAGACATGAAGGTAATGAAGCCTACCCCCTTGATAGTCTTGACGCCCCCGCCGACCAGGCCAACCAAGATGTAAGGGATGACCAGGATCAAAACGCTCAGCTGCAGAGATACCACGAAGGCCGTGTTCATCACGTCCAGGCCGGCAGTCTGGGCCAAGGTGATGACTGGCAGGCCGACCGCCCCGAAGGCAGTTGGGGTGGTGTTTGCCACCAGGCAGATAACGGAAGCTTCAATCGGGTTGATCCCGAAGGTCATCAAGATGCTGGCCGGGATGGCAACAGCGGTCCCGAAGCCGGCGATGGCTTCCAGGAAGCCCCCGAAGCCCCAGGCGATCAAGAGGACCAGGACCCGCTTGTCGGTCGTCAGACCACAGAGCATGTCCTGGATTTTTTGCATGGCGCCGGATTTAAAAGTTACCTTGGAGGTGAACATGGCGGCCACGATGATGTAGACAATCGGGAACAGGCCGCCCAGGATCCCTTCCAAGGTCCCGGTCAAAGTGTCAACGACTGGCAACTGGAAGGCAGTAATGGCCAAAATGATTGCCAGGATAAGAGAAATAACGGCTGCCTTGGCCGCAGGCATCTTCAAGGCTG
Source organism: Lactobacillus leichmannii (assembly GCF_024701915.1). Taxonomy (NCBI): domain Bacteria; kingdom Bacillati; phylum Bacillota; class Bacilli; order Lactobacillales; family Lactobacillaceae; genus Lactobacillus; species Lactobacillus leichmannii. The sequence goes on from NZ_QOCY01000037.1 coordinate 32,820, forward strand.
TCAGAGAGATGATCAGCCAGACGATCGGGATCAAGGCAAAAATGAATTTAACCCACATTCAGATAACTCCTTCTATAAGTATTTTTCACAAGGATTATTGTACATGAAAGCGCTTAAAAAGTCATGTGAATTTTGCTTTAAAACGTTGATATATTAGCGCTTGTACTTGAACTTATTTCACAATATTTTTGTTTGCTAAAAGAAGGATCCAAAAAAGCCCCGCTATTGCGGGGCTCTATATATTTTTTCACAAACTTGTTTGTTAACAAGGTTGCCTCTATTGATCGTCAAAAAAGATTTAAAAAATTTTGCTATTTAGCTTTAGGCGTACCTAATTTTTCCAAAACGTAGTCGCCGTCACTGTCCTGGCTGATGATCCCGTTTTGGTAAGTGCTGGTGTCATCCTTGTCACCGGTGTAAGAGAATTTGTGGGTGACCGTGTAGTTGACGTAAGTCTTGCCGCTGCCGGCCGGGCTGGTGGACAGGACGCTGACGACTTCGTTGTAGTTAGCTACTGAGTCAGAGTCGTCCCAGTTGTCGTGCAGCTTTTTGATGCTGAGGTAGCCGGTATTGCTGCTGCCGTTGACCCAGTCTTTGCTGTCGTTGTCATCCCAAATGTCCTGGAGAAGGTCTTCAGCATCTTCGCTGCTTGCCTTGGTCTGGGTTGGCCTTGTAGTATTCCTGGAGAGGCTGCACGATTTGCTTATCCTTGGCATAGTATGCCTTGCCATAGCCGTAGCCGGCCAAAAGGACCAGCAAGACAGCCGCGGCGATCAAGATTTGCTTCTTCCACTTCCGGACCTGCTTGAGGTCGGCCCGCCTTTTGCCTGTTTTAGCTGGCTTAACGGGTTGAACTTGCTGAGTTGGCTGGCTTGATTGTGCCGGCTTAACTAACTTTGCCCCGCAATTGGCACAGAAAGTAGCATTGGCCTGGTTTTTGGCGCCGCAGTTAGCGCAGTAGATCATTTTTACTTCCCCCTTTTTGATAAAAACTCTGTATGCTTAACTGGCAAAAAATGCTCTCAAGCCCAGTATTGCATAGAAAAATACAATTTTAGGTAAAAGAAAAGGAGCTCAAGAGCTCCTAAAATTCCATATTTGACTACGCCCGCTTCTTTATGGCTTGGGTGAAGTAAACCAGCAGGTAAGCCGTTACCTCAATTACCGAAATGAAAAAGGTTACCGGCCAGTTGGTGATGTAGCCCAGGCACAGCCCGGCCCAGACCCCCAACAGGGCCAGGCCGACCGACCAGGCCAGCATGCTCGGAATCGACTTGCCCAAATAACGGGCCGTTGATGACGGCATGGTCAAAAGGACAAAGACCAGCATGGACCCGACCACCTGGGAGCCGATGGAAACCGCCATGGCCAAAGCCACCAGGAAGACCACCCCGACAAAGCCGGTATTGATGTGGTGGGCCGCTGCCCCGATATGGTCAAAGGAATCATAGTTTAGGGGCCGCTGGATGGCAAAAATGATCAATAAGACAACCACTGACAGGCCGACTAGCTGATAGACGCTGGATCTGGACACCCCGATAATGGATCCGAACAAAATGTTGGTCGCGTAGCTGCTGGCTGAGCTGGACAGGGACAAAAAGAGGATCCCCAGGCCGACGAAGAAGGCGGAAATCGCGGAAATCGACGACTCCTTCTGCTCAGTCTGCATGGACAATTCCCCGACCCCGATTGAACCCAGGAGGGCAAAAATCAGCATCCCCGTCAAAGGCTTCAGTCCCATCAAAATGGCAAAAGCCGCCCCGGCAAAGCCAATTTCCGACAGGGTGTGGGCCAGGAAACTGAAATTGCGGGCCACGACATAGACGCCCACCACCCCGCAGGTAATCGCGATAAAGGTGGCCGCCCAAAAAGCATTGCGCATGAATTCGTAGACAAACATCAGTTGAAACTCTCCTTAAAATCTTCCATCTTCCCCTGGCTGACCGTCCCGTCGCTTAAGTAAAGATAGTCCTTCATATAGCGCTTGGCCAAAGGAATGTCGTGGGTGACGAACAAGACCGTCATCTTGTGTTCATGGTTGAGGTGGGCGATCAGGCTCATCAATTCTTCCTTGGCCTTAGGGTCCAGGCTGGCCGTGGCTTCATCCAAAATGATGAAGTTCGGCTGGTCCAAGAGGGCCTGGGCCAGGTAGGCCCGCTGCTTCTGCCCGCCGGAAGCCTCCCCCATCCTGGTGTCCGCCAGGCCTTTCAAGTGGGTCTCCTGCAAAATATGGTTGACCTGGTCCTTAACCTTCTGGCTCTTCCAAAAAGGCGTGTTTAATTCGATAAAGGACTTGATCGACAAGGGATAGTCCGGGTCGATATTGCGGAACTGGGGCACATAGCCCACCTTTACGTCGTCAGCCAGCTCAAAATAGCCGTGGCTGGGGCTCAGCATCCCTATCAGTATTCTGACCAGGGTGGTCTTCCCGGCCCCGTTAGGACCCAAAAGAGCCGTCATGGACCCGGTCTCCAAGCTGAAATTGAGCTTTTTAAAAATCTCCTGGTCGTCGAACTTCATGCTCAAGTCCACGACCTGCAAAGCTTTACTCATTTACTTACCTCTAGTCTCAGTCTCTCTATAGCTTCTTCAGCAAGTCCAGGACCTTGTCCTGGACTGCACTTTCATCGCTTGAGCCGATGATCCCGTTAGCCGCCCGCTTGGCTTCCGGCAAAGCCGTAGCTGTCGCGTAGCTCTGGCCCACGTATTGGAGCATGGCCACGTCGTTGCCCCCGTAGCGCTTGCCCAAAAGCTTGAGGCCTACCGCCTTGTTCATGCCCAGCTTGCTGATGTCAACGGCTGAGTCGCTGCCAGCCACCATGTCCAGGCTCGGGAATTCCCGCTTGAGCTGCTGAGCAAAGGCTGATGATTCCCCTTCCCCGGTCGCCACAGTGAACTTGAAGATCCGGTCCTTGACGCTTTCGTAGTCGTCCACGGCTTTCAGTTCCTGGTAAAAAAGGTGGAGGTAGTTGTAAAACTCTTCCCCGTAGCTCTGCAAGGTGTAGGCGCTATTCACCCCGGCCAAGACAGTCGGGTGGTCCTGGCCGTACTTTTCCTTGATCTCGTGGATCGTGGCCAGTTCATCGCTGTTTAAGTCCACGATGTTGAGGATTTCCCGCCCCTTCAAGACATAGGCCCCGTTTTCAGCCACGAAGTAGAGCTGGCTGAGGTATTCTTTTGGAAAACGGGTAACCAGGTTTTCATACTGGTTGCCGCTGGCGATGACGAACTTGACCCCCTTTTCCCTGGCTAGGTCCATGATTTGCTTGAACTTGTCCAGGTCGTACTCCTTCTTGGAGTTGAGCCAGGTACCATCCATGTCGGTCGCGATTAACTTGATCATCTTTTCTGCTCCATTCTCGTAATAAATCGTCTCATTTTTCAGTAAGTATAAAACTTTTGCTTTCTTTTGCTTTTTCCACTATCTATCTTACAGAATTTTGCCCGCTATTACTTGCTTTTTGTCCGCATTTAAAAAATCTGTAATAGTAGAATATAACAAATCTTCCAGGAGAATGCCAGTATTTTTTCTAAAAAGAAAATTTAGGGCTAAACACAAAAACAGGAGGGACTTAATCCCCTCCTGTTTTGCATTTTAACTTATTTGTTTACTTTTCAATTGGTTTCTTCCAGAAGCCCATCATCAAAGCAGCTACGATTGAGCCGACAGCTACGGCGCCCAGGTAGCCCAGCCAGTTGCTGGACAAAGCGATAACCCAGAAACCACCGTGAGGTGCTGGCACGCCGACGTGCCACAGACCTACCAGGGCCCCGCCGACAGCACTGCCGACGATTGATGAGACGATAACGTGCAGCGGGTCAGCACTGGCGAATGGGATAGCCCCTTCAGTGATGAAGGAGAAGCCCAGGATCCAGTTGGAAACACCGGCCCGGCGTTCATCTTCGGTAAACTTGTTCTTGAAGAAAGTAGTCGCGATAGCAGTCGCGAATGGTGCTACCATACCACCAACCATAACGGCAGCCATCAAGATAGCTGAGGTCTTGGAAGTCGGGTCGTTGGCGAAGGCACCTGAAGCGAAGACGTAAGCGGCCTTGTTGAAAGGACCACCCATGTCGATACTCATCATGCCGGCCAGGATCGTGGTCAAGAGAACCAGGTTGCCAGTGCCCATGCCGTTCAAGAAGTTGGTGATAACCCCGTTCAAGGCACCGAAGACCGGGTTGATGATGTAGTACATGATCAAGGCTACGAAGAGCAGACCAAAGATTGGGTAGAGCAACATTGGCTTCATACCTTCAACGTTCTTCGGCAGCTTAACGAAGAGCTTCTTGAGGCCCAAGATCAGGTAACCGGCGATGAAACCGATGGCAATCCCGCCCAGGAAGCCGGCTGGTGAAGCAGCCTTGACGTCGGCGTTAACAGCGTAAGAGCCACCCAAGGAAGAGTTGGCGATTGAGGCCATGAAACCACCGACGAAACCTGGCATCAAGGCTGGCAGGTCACCGATTGATTCAGCGATGTAGCCGGCCAGAACCGGAACCATGAAGGCGAAGGCCAGGTTACCAGCACTGTTCAAGAAGATGAAGGCCGGGCTCTTGGCGCCACCCATGTATTGTTCAACCAGGAAGGAGATAGCCATCAAGATACCGCCACCGATAACGAACGGAAGCATGTGGGAAATACCGTTCATCAAGTGCCGGTAGATGGTTGACCATACGCTGCCGTCGCTTGCAGCTGAGCTTTCACTGGCTTCACCAGCTTCTGCATGGTAAACGCTGCCCTTGCCGGACAGGATCTCGTCAATCAGTTCGTCTGGCTTGTTGATCCCGTCAACAACTGGGTGCTTGACCAGTTGCTTGCCGTCAAAGCGGGCCATCTTGACCTGCTTGTCGGAAGCGATGATAACACCCTTAGCCCGCTTGATTTCGTCAGCAGTCAGTTCGTGCTTAACGCCTTCTGAACCGTTGGTTTCAATCCGGACTTCAACGCCGCGCTTTTCACCGGCCTTGATCAGGGCTTCTTCAGCCATGTAAGTGTGGGCGATCCCGTTGATGCAGGCAGTAACGCCGACGATCAATGGCTTTTCGTCACTAGCTGCCTTAGCTTCTGCTTCCTTCTTAGCGGCCAGCTCGGCTTCGCGTTCAGCGTCTTCCTTGTCCTTGTCAGCTTCTGCCTGGCTGAAGAGGTCGATAACTTCGTCAGCCGTCTTAGCTGCCTTCAGCTTTTCAACCAGGTCAGGGTTGATCAAGAGGCTGCTCAGCTTAGCCAGGGCTTGCAAGTGGGTGTTGTCCGCACCGGCTGGGGCAGTGATCATGAAGAAGAGGTAGACTGGCTGCTGGTCTAATGAGTCGAAGTCCACGCCCTTTTCACTCTTGGCAAAAAGCACCCGAGCCTTATTAATGTATTCGTTTCTGGCGTGAGGCATGGCAATCCCGCCGCCGATCCCGGTAGTGGATTCCTTTTCCCGGGCCCAGATGGATTCAACGAACTTTTCCTTGTTGTTGACGACGCCCGTAGCTACTTCCAAGTCGGCCATTTCGTTGATGGCTTCTTCCTTGGTGGTAGCCTGCAAGTCCATAATCATCGACTCTGGGCTCAAAATGTCTTTAATCCGCATCTTGTTCTCCTCAGTTACTAAAAAATACTTTGTTACTTCTTATTCCCTTTATTCAACGACGTCGATCTTGATTTGCGGCAAAACGGCGTCGATTTGGCTCTTAACCGCGATGTCTTCAGTGAAAGCCGTTGCCCCGCCGCAGGCGCTGCCGACCCGGAGGCCTTCAGCCGCGTCGTGCTTTTCAAACCAGGTGCCGACGAAACCGGCAATCATGGAGTCCCCGGCGCCAACGGAGTTGACCGCCGTGCCCGTGGCCGCGTTGGCGTGGTAGACGTGGTCAGCAGTTACCAGGTAAGCACCTTCGCCAGCCATGGAGATCATGACGTTTTGCGCGCCCAGCTTCTGCAGCTTCTTGGCTGCTTCCAGCATGTCGGCAGTTGATGAGAAGCTGGTGTCAAAGAGGTCAGCCAGTTCGTGGTGGTTTGGCTTGATAACCAATGGATTGAACTTCAAAGTACGCAGCAGGGCTTCGCCAGTCGTGTCAACGACGAATTCCGCCCCCTTTTCCCGGATCAGCGGCAGAAGGCTTTCGTAGAAGTCCGTTGGCAGGCTTGGAGCCAGGCTGCCGCTCAAAACAACGACATCGCCTGCTTCCAGGTCGTCCAGGCGGGACTTGAAGGCTGCGACTTCCTGGTCGGTAATGTCCGGGCCAGCCGCGTTTATTTCAGTTTCTTCCTGGGCGTGGATCTTAACGTTCACCCGGGTGTCGTCGCTGATTCTTACGAAGTCGCTGCTGATCTTCTTGACGTTCAATTGGCGGATCAATTCTTCGCCGGTAAAGCCGCCGACAAAGCCCCAGGCAGTGTTGTCCACGCCTAATTGGTTAAGAATCTGGGAAACGTTGATCCCCTTGCCCCCAGCTAAGAACTGGGTGTCGCTTGACCGGTTGGTCTCCCCGTCCTTGACTTCTGGCAGTTGCAGAACGTAGTCCAAAGCTGGGTTGACAGTCACGGTGTAAATCATTATTTAGCCTCCTCAAGTTGAATATTTACTGGCAATTTCTCCCGGTCGCCAGCCTCCAGGCGGCTGATGATGGTCACCTGGTCGGTCTTGGCGAATTCGGCAAAAGTTACCGCGTTAAATTTGCTGCGGTCGATTAAAACGAAAGCCTGCTGGCTTTGCTGGATAGCCGTCCTTTTCACGGCAGCTTCCTCAGTGTCCGGCGTGGTTAAAAAGCCGGCCGGGCTCAGGGCGTTGGCCCCAATGAAAGCCGCGTTGAAGTTCAGCTCCTGCAAGCGGGAGACAGTGGTCGCGCCAATGGCCGCGTGGGTCTGCCGCTTGACATGGCCGCCTAAAAGGCAGCAGTCAATTCCAGCGTCAGTCAAGGCCAGGGCCGTTTCCAGCCCGTTGGTCACCACGTGCAGGCCGCTGATCTCTTTTAAAAAGGGAACCATTTCATAAATGGTCGTCCCCGCGTCTAAAAAGAGATAGTCGTGCGGGCGGACCTTCCTGGCGGCCAGGCGGGCAATAGCCAGCTTGTCATCCTTGTTCAGATTGAAGCGGATCTGCTGGGCCACATCCTGGCCAAAAGTCTGCAGGCTCTGCGCTCCGCCGTGGACTCGTTTAAGCAGGCCCCGGTCTTCCATTTCACTCAGATCGCGTCTGATCGTCGACTCGGATGTCGAGGTCAAGCGGCAAAGTTCCGTTACGCGGCAAATCTGATGTTCGTCTACATAATGGGCAATCATTTGTTGCCGCTCTTCCGTCAGCATCTTTATCTTACCTCGTTATCTATTGTGAAGGCTTTCTCAGTCAAAAGCAATCATTTTCCGTCAAAAATGAGCGATTTTCCTAAAAAATTGACTTTTTTTGACCAAAACATACTTAAAATTAGCCAGGCAAGCAAAAAAGACCAGGAAACCCTGTTCTTTTATTTAGTCATATAGATATTTCTGGCAGGCCTGGCGGGGATCTTGCCCGTTCCTGATCGCCAGAGCCAGTTCGATCGACACGTCAGCGATGATCGACTGGGGGTCGATAACCTGGTAGGGGTGGTCCGGCGCCTGCTCCTGGGCTAAGGAAAGTTCCGTGCAGCCCAGCAGGATCACGTCGCAGCCATATTCGTCGTGCATCTTGCGGAGGATCTCATGGTAGAGCTCCTTGTCGACGATCCCCTTCTCCTTGATGTCCCGGTAGATCAATTCCGTCACCATCGGCTGGATCTCGGGACCGCCGAATTCGACTTCCCGTCCCACCCGGTGGATCTCGTCTTCATAAAGGTGGTCGTAAATTGACCCTTCAGTCGCGATCAAGCCGATCTTGGGACTGTTTGGGAACTGGTCGACATATTGGTGCACGGCAATCCGCATCATGTGCAGGAAGGGAATGTCGGTCAAGGCCGCCAGGTCGTCATAAAAGTAGTGGGCCGTGTTGCAGGGCATGACCATGAAGTCCGGCCCCAGCTTGGCCTGGCCTAAAACATCTTCTTTAAGCGCATTGAAAAAATTCGGCTGGCTGTGGTCCTTGATGTAGGCCGTCCGATCTGGCACCTGGGCATCATTGACCAAGATGTAGTTCAAGTAGTCCTGGTCCTTGCTGATCTTGACCCGGTGGTTGATCAAGCGGACATAGCTTTCGGTCGCAATGGTCCCCATCCCGCCAATAATGCTAAAGAAATGCTTCACTAAATATCAATCCTTACTTTTCTAATTCCTGGACCACCTGCCGGGCGATAACAATATCGCCGGCATATGGGGTGTCTACCCCGCGGATCTTCTGGAAGGCGTCAGCCCCCTTGCCGCAGAGCAGGACCACGTCGTTCGGGCCAGCTTCGGAAATGGCTTCCTTGATGGCCTTCTCCCGGTCCAGTTCGATAACCGTTTCACACTTGGAGTGGTCGATCCCGGCATCGATTTCCTCGCAGATGTCCTGGGCATTTTCAAAGCCAGGGTCGTCCGTGGTCAGGTAGGCCTTGTCAGCTTCCGCCGTCAAGCTTTCACTGAAGCCCGGCCGGCGGGAAATTCCCTTGTCCCCAGGCGCGCCGACCACGACGATAATCCGGGGGTTGGTGAATTCCCGGCGCATGAACCGCATCAAGGCCAGCATCGAGGCCTTGTTGTGGGCATAGTCCACCACAATCAAGCCGTGCTTTTGGGTCGTGACGGTTTCCATCCGGCCTGGGATGGTCACGTGCCGGATCCCCTTGGCGCAGTCTTCATAGCTCATCCCGGCTAAGCCAGCCCCGATGATGGCGCCGGTAGCGTTGGTTTCGTTGAAGTCGCCGATCATCTGCAGAGTGTATTCACCAGAGATTGGCAGCTTGTGGGCCTTGCTTGAAGCCGTAGTCAAGGTGAACTTGGTTTCAGCCAGGTCAGTTTCCACGGACTTGTAGCGGAAGTCGATCGGCTTCTTCAGATCCGGGTTTTCAAAGCCGTCCCGGGCAAACAGGTAGATGCTGTCCGGGTTGGTCGTGGTCGTTGCTGCCGCGTAAACATCAGCGAAACGGTCGGTTTCCGCGTTGATGATGCACTTGCGGGAGTTAACCAAAAGCTGCAGCTTGCAGTGGAGGTAGTCCTCAAAGTTCGGGTGCTCGTTGACCCCGATGTGGTCCGGGCTGATGTTCAGGAAAAAGCCCAGGTCGTAGGTCAGGCCAAAGACCCGGTTCTTCTTGTAGGCTTGGGATGACACTTCCATAACCATGTGGGTCATGCCGTTGTCAACTGCCCGCCGCATGTCTCTGAACAAGTCCAGTGATTCCGGCGTGGTCAGGCTGGACTTGAAGGTGTCTTCCGGAGCCGGCCCGAGGATGTTGTCGACTGAGGACAAAAGAGCAGTCCGGCCCCCGTTAAGCTGGTCCAGCATCCCCTTTAAGAAGTAGGCGGAAGTGGTCTTGCCCTTGGTCCCGGTAAAGCCAACCAGGAAGAGGTCGTCTTGCGGGAAGCGGTAGAAGGCAGCTGACAAAAGAGCCATCGCCTTGGACACGTTGCGGACGATCAAGGCGTGCATCCCCGTGCCTTCCGGGTATGGCTGCTCAGCCACGTAGGCAATTGCCCCGTTTTCCTTGGCCATGGTCAGGTAGGTTGGCCGGAAGCCCGCCCCCTTGCAGAAGAAGAGGCTGTTGTTCTGGACATCGCGTGAGTCATAAGAAACAGCCTCCATTCTGGTCTGGACAGTGTCCTGGACGGCACTGGACTTGAGTAGGTGGTGTTCTTTTAAGATTAAAATACAGGTGTTTAATGAGATGCTCATTTTTACTCCTCACTGTCAATTAAGATTCAATTCAAATTATACCACAGGTCTAAGAGCAAAGTTATTTGCCTGGGGATCCCGGGGCAAGAGAATGATGAAACTGGTCCAATCCTTGTTTGATTCACAGCGGATCGTCCCCCCGTGCAGCTCGACGGCCCCCTGGACGATGGACAGGCCTAAGCCCGTGCCCCCGGTCTTGGTATTGCGCGAGCTTTCCACCCGGTAGAAGCGGTCAAAAATCTTCTTCAATTTGTCCTTGGGAATCGGTTTCCCGTTATTCTCAACCCGCAGCTCAACCTGCTCGTGGTTGATCAGGTTGGCCACCAGGTTGATCCGGCTGGCCCCAGCCGCGTACTTTAAGGCATTGGAGATCAAGTTGTTGTAGACCCGGACCAGCTTTTCCACGTCGGCGTTGACGATCAAATCATCCGGCCGGGCCTTGACGCTAAAGGCAATGCCCTTCTTCTCCGCTTCTAGCTCAAAGCCGGCCGCCACCTGCTCCATCATGCCCTTGATATTGATCGGGGTCACGTTCAGCTTGGTCTTGGTCGACTTCAAGGTGGTGTACTCGAAAAGGTCATTGGCCAGGGACCTCATCTGCTCAGCCTTGTCATAGGCGATATTGATGTACTTGAGCATGTCCTCCTGGCTGGTCACGGCCCCGTTCTTCAGCAGGCCCAGGTAGCCGATGATGCTGGTCAAAGGGGTCCGGATATCGTGGGAAACATTGGTGATCAGTTCGTCTTTCGACTGCTCGATCGCCTTTTCTTCATTGATCGCCCCCATGGTTGAGTCGACCAGGGAGTTGATGGAATCGATCACCTTCTGCATGTCGTTGTTGACGCTGAAGGAAATCCGGTGGTCAAAGTGGCCGTTGGCAATATAGTGCAATTCGGAAATGATGTGCCGCAGCTGCATTTGGTGGTAGCGGCGGATTAAGCGCCAGTACAAGACGATGACGTCAGCGATCCCCATCAAAATTATCCCGATTCTTTCCCAGGACCAGATATGGTAGCCCGGTCCGATCGTCATGGTCTTTTTCAAAAAATAAATGCCGTTGACCAGGCTCTTGTCCTGCAGGACCGCCAAATGGTAGAGGATGATGACGGACATGTTCAAGAGCAGCATGATGATGACCGTCACCACGCCTTCAGCAAAAAGCTCGCTCTTCTCAGCCGCGGTCAGCTTGACCCGGGGCCGCTTGCCCTGGACGACTTGTTTTTCTTTGTCTTGCTTAGGCTTCAACCTTGTAACCTACACCCCATACAGTCTTGATGACGTCTTCGCCGTCGGTGGCCTTCTGGATCTTGTCCCGCAAGTGGGAAACGTGAACCATGACCGTCTTGGCGCTGACAATGGACTCTTGCTGCCAAACCCGCTCGAAGATCTCATCAGCTGAGAAGACCCGGTTGGGGTGGCTGGCCAAAAGGTAAAGAATGCCGAATTCCAGGGCTGTCAGTTGGATTTCCTTGCCTTCAACCGTCTTGACCTCATGGGAGTCCTTGTTGATGATCAGAGGCCCGACTTCCAAAACGTCAGGCTCCTCTTCCTTGACCTGCTTCCGGCTGCGACGCAAAAGGGACCGGACCCGGGCCATGACTTCCAGGGGGTTGAAAGGCTTGGACACGTAGTCGTCGGCCCCGGTGATCAAGCCCTGGATCTTATCCATATCGCCGGTCTTGGCGCTGACGATGATGATCGGAATGTCAGAATCCTTGCGAACTTCCTTGACCACATCGATGCCTGACAGGTTAGGCATCATCACGTCCAGAATCATCAAGGCGATATCTGGCGTGGTTGAGAGCTTGGTCAAAGCTTCCTTGCCATTGTAGGCGGCAATCGGCTCATAGCCTTCGTTCTTCAAATAAATGCTTAAGAGTTCCACGATTTCGTGGTCATCATCGACAACGAGAATTTTCATTTGCAAAACCTCTTCTATTCCAAACTTATCTATCCTGTATTGTACCTTTTATTTTAACCAATATACCAAAAAGAGCGTACTTTGACGTACGCTCTGACTTGGATTTTAGCAAAACATAAGATTCGCTCTTATTGGATTTCTTTTTTGCCGGTGTAGAGCTCGTAGTAGTAGCCCTGCTTGGCCAGAAGCTGGTCGTGGTTGCCGGCTTCCAGGATCCGGCCGTGGTCCAGGACTATGATCAAGTCGGAGTTGACGATGGTGGACAGACGGTGGGCGATGACGAAGCTGGTCCGGCCAGCCAAAAGGTTGTCCATCCCGGCTTGCACCAGGCGCTCAGTCCGGGTGTCGATGGAACTGGTGGCTTCGTCCAGGATCATAACCGGCTTGTCAGCGATCATGGCCCGGGCAATGGAGAGCAGCTGCAGCTGCCCTTGAGAGAGGTCACCGCCGCCCCCGTCGATCACCGTTTCATAGCCATCATCCAGGTCATGGATGAACTCGTCGGCCCGGGCCAGGCGGGCTGCCTGGTAGACGTCGTCATCTGAAGCGTCAGGCCGGCCGAAGCGGATGTTTTCCATGATGTTGCCGGTAAACATGTGAGTTTCCTGCAAGACGATGGAGACAGACTTGCGGAGGTCATCCTTCTTGATGTCCTTGATATCGATCCCGTCGTAAGTGATCGTTCCGGAATTAATTTCATAGAAGCGGTTGATCATGCTGGAAATGGTAGTCTTCCCGGCCCCCGTTTCCCCGACCAGGGCCACCTTCATGCCAGGCTTGGCTTCAAGGGAAATGTCGTGCAGGATCTGCTTGCCTGGTACATAGCCGAAGCTGACGTGGTCAAAAACGATGTGACCCTTGACTGGCACGTACTTAAAGCCGTTTTCGGTCGGCAGCTTCCACTGCCAGGCATTCTTGACGCCCGGCTTTTCTTCGATAGTTACCTGGCCGTCGTCGACTTCAACTTTTTCATCCAGGACCTGGAAAATCCGCCGGGCCCCGGCAATAGCCAGAACGATGGCGTTCAGCTGCTGGGAAATCTGGGCGATCGGCATGATGAAGGCCTTGGACAGCTGCATGAAGGAAGCCAGAGCCCCCAAGGTCAGCGGAATGTTGCCGGCTAAGATTGCCGCCCCGCCGATCAAGGCGATCAAGACATAGAGCAGGTTGCCGATATTGCCCATGATTGGGAACAAGATGGTGGCATAGGTGTTGGCCTTACCTGAGGCAATCCGCAGCTGGTCATTGTAGCGGTCAAAGTCGGCCTTGACTTCCGGTTCATGGGAGAAGACCTTGATGACCTTCAAGCCGTTAAGCATTTCTTCGTTGTAGCCGTTGACCATCCCCATAGTCTTCTGCTGCTGGTCAAAGTAGTAGCTGGACTTGCCGGTCAAGTAGCGGACAACGCCTAAGGACAGGAGAACCACTACCAGGGAAACCAGGGTCAATTGCCAGCTGAGATAGAACATCCCCGCCAAAACGAAGACTACTGAAAAGACAGAGTTAGCAAACATCGGCAGGGCCTGGGAGATCATCTGCATCAAGGTGTCGATGTCGTTAGTGTAGCGGGACATGATGTCGCCGTATTCGTTCTGGTCAAAAAAGGCTATCGGCAGCCGCTGCATGTGGGTAAACATTTCATTTCTGATTTGCTTTTGCACCTGCTGGGACAAGACCATCATCAGCAAGGTGAAAAGGTAGTTGGCGACCAGACCGATGGCGTAAACGCCGGCCATGAGCAAAACAGCGTGAGCCAAGGGGCCAAAGTCCGGGCTCTTTTGCTTGAGCATGGGCGTGATGTAGCGGTCGATAACCTGTTCAATGAACAAGGAGCCGACAACGGAAGCCGCCGCGCTGATGATCACGGAGACCAGGGAAACGATCAAAGCCGCCGGGCTAACCCGGTAGACGTATTTCAGCAGGCGGGTCAAGGTCTGCATTTGTGATGGTTGCTGAGCTTGTTTTTTAGTCATCGATTATCACCTACTTGCTGTTTTCTTCTTGGAACTTGGCGATGGATGAGTACAAGTCGTTGCGCTTGATCAATTCATCGTGGGTTCCGACGTCTTCGATCTTCCCGTGGTTCATGACCACGATCCGGTCGGCATCCTTGATGGAGACGATCCGCTGGGAAATGATGATCTTGGTCGTTTCCGGCAGGTCCCGCTTCAAGGCTTCCCGGATTTCCCGTTCAGTCTTGGTGTCGACGGCACTGGTGGAGTCGTCCAGGATCAGGATCTTCGGCTTCTTCAACAGGGCCCGAGCGATCGTGATCCGCTGCTTTTGCCCCCCGGAAACATTGTTGCCGCCTTGTTCGACCATGGTGTCATAGCCGTCCGGCATTTCCCGGATAAAGCCGTCAGCCTGGGCAATCTTGGCTGCCCAGACGATTTCCTCGTCGCTGGCCTTTTCATTCCCCCACTTGAGGTTGTCCTTGATAGTGCCGGTGAAGAGGACGTTCTTTTGCAAAACGACCGCCACATTGTCGCGCAGGGTCTTAAGGTCGTAAGAGCGCACGTTGTGGCCGCCGACTCTGACTGCCCCGCCGGTCACGTCGTAAAGGCGAGGAATCATGGAAATCAAGGTTGACTTGGAAGACCCGGTTTCCCCGATAATCCCCAAAGTTTCCCCGGACTTGATCCGCAGGTCAATGTCCTTTAAGGCATAGTGGGCATCTTCCTTGTTGTACTTGAAGTCAACGTGGTCAAAAACGACTTCCCCGTTGGTCACGCTGGTCAAAGGTGACTTGGCCGGGTTGACAATAGTTGGCTTGGCCGTCAAGACGTCAGCCACCCGGCGCCCGCTTGACTGAGCCATCATCAGCTGGGTGAAGATCATGGACAAGATCATCAAGGACATCAAGATGGACATGGTGTAAGAGAACATGGAAACCAGCTGGCCGGTTGCCAGTTGATGGCCCACGATCAGTTTTGCCCCAAACCAGGACAGGGCCAGCATGACAGCGTCGATCATCATGGTCATGACCGGGCCGTTGAAGGCCATGATGAACATGGCCCGTCTGAAGAGCTTGTAGATCTTGCTGGTGGACTTTTTAAAGTTCTCGATCTGCTCTTCTTCATGGACATAGGTCTTGACTTCCCGGATCCCGCGGATGTTTTCCCGGACCTTCCGGTTCAGTTCGTCATAGGCCCGGAAGATTCTCGGGAAGTATGGCCGGGCATTCTTAATGATCAAGATCATGGCAAAAGCCAAAATCGGAACAGCCACGAGGAAGATCAGTGTCAGTCTCCAGCTGATCGAAACTGCCATGAACAGGGAAATGATCATCATGAACGGGGCCCGGACGGCCATTCTAATGCTCATCTGGTAGGCCTGCTGGATGTTGTTGGTGTCGGTCGTCAGCCGGGTCACCAGACTCGCGCTGGAGAACTTGTCAATGTTTTCAAATGAAAAGTCCTGAATGTGGTAGAACATGTCATGGCGGAGGTTGGCGGTAAAGCCGGCTGCCGCGTGGGCTGAGAAGTAGCTGGCACTGGCCCCCAGGACCAGGGAGATTAGGGCCATCAGGATGGTGAACAGACCCATCTTGCGCACGTAGTCCATGTCCCCCTTGTTGATTCCGTTGTCAATCAAGAGCCCCATGATATATGGGATATACATTTCAATGAAGACCTCGACGACCACGCACAAAGGAGACAAGAGCGTCTCTTTTTTGTACTGGCGGACGGACTTCAATAAAGTTTTAAGCATTAATGACCTCCCTCTTTACTGCTCATCGCTTTTTATAAAAAAATCGTCAAACAAAAACAAATAGATGCTCAGCATCTATTTGTTTTATACTTATCAGCTTATTTTACACCCATTAGGATTAAAAAGCACGCTATTGATTTACTTTTTTCTTCATGGTCAGCTTATCCGGGCTGAGAGAAGTCCCTTCAATCCCGTAGTGACGGCGAACCAGCCAGCGAATCCCGTAAGCGGCTGCGGCCACCAGGATGTCAGCCCAGCCTGGCAGAACCGGGTTGATGACGGACAGGGCCGGAATTGAGAGGACAAAGACGATCAGCATGATGATCAAAAGTGACCCCAGAAGGCCCCAGATCACCTTGCCCCAGGCCGGCTTGCCGGTCTTCGGGTCAGGCTGCATCCAGGTGTTGTATTTGGTGAAGTACCAGCCCATGGCCAGACCCATCACGATCAAGGTCAGGATCCCGGAACCGGAGGAAGTGGACTTGCTGTTGTCCGTGAACAATTGCAAGACCCCAAACAGAACCGTCAGCATGGCCGTGTAGAAGAGGGCCCCGTCCAGGGCTACCAGCTTGTCCGGCACCCTTTCCGGCTTAACGACCGGGTGCAGGATCTGGCTGGCCTTCAGCTTAGGCGCGGCGCCAAACAAAACGTTGGCCGGCTGCCCCTTGATCTGGGCGTCGTAGATTTCCGGCAAAAGGCCGTCGATCTGGGCGTCAGCGTCGCCTTCGCTCATGCCGCCGGCAACCAGTTCCTTCTTCAAGCGGTAGATGTAGTCCTTGTTCTTGTTGGACAATTTCCCCCGGAGTTCTTCCGGGTTCTCCTGCTTGATGCTTTCCGTCTTGGCTTCTGCCTGCCCCTGCTTTTGCAGCTCGGCTTGAGAAGCGTTCTTAACTTGCTTTTCTTCGCTCACTTCTGTCTCCTGCCTTATACGTTAAATCTAAATTCGATGATGTCGCCGTCCTGGACTTCGTATTCCTTGCCTTCCAGGCGGACTCTGCCGGCTTCCTTGATCTTCTGCATGCTTTCGTACTTGTCCAGGTCTTCGAAGGAAACGACTTCGGCCCGGATGAAGCCCCGTTCAAAGTCGGAGTGGATGACACCGGCAACTTGCGGCGCCTTCATGCCCTGGTGGAAGGTCCAGGCCCGGGTTTCCTTGCCCCCGGCCGTAAAGAAGGTTCTGAGGCCCAGCAGGTGGTAGGCAGCTCGGATCAAGCGGTCCAAACCGGATTCTTCAACCCCTTCAGCCGCCAGCATTTCTGCCTTTTCTTCATCGTCCAGGCCGGCAATTTCTTCTTCGATAGCCGCGGAGATGCCCAGGCAGCCAGCCCCTTCCTTGTCGGCGTGGGCCTTGACGATTTGGTAGTACTTGTCGCTTTCCGGATCAGCCATGGATTCTTCCGCGATGTTGGCCACGTAGATGACCGGCTTGGAAGTCAGGAGGAAGAGGCCCTTGACGATCTTGGCTTCGTCATCAGTGAACTTGATGGACCGGACCGGGTCGCCGGCTTCCAGAACTGGCTTGATCTTTTGCAGGACATTGTATTCAGCCATGGCTTCCTTGTCCTTTTGCTGGGCCATCTTCTGCACCTTGCCGATCCGGCGGTCAACTGAGTCCAGGTCAGCGTAGATCAGTTCCAGGTTGATGGTGTCGATGTCTTCTTCCGGGTCAACCTTGCCGGAGACGGAAGTGATGTTTTCATCGTCAAAAGCCCGGACCACGTGTACGATAGCGTCGGTCTGGCGGATGTTTTCCAGGAACTTGTTGCCCAGGCCTTCACCCTTGGAAGCCCCCTTGACCAAACCGGCAATGTCGGTGAATTCAAAAGTCGTGTGGACAACCTTCTTGGCCGGGATCAGTTCTTGGATTCTGGCCAGGCGCTTGTCCGGCACTTCAACCATCCCCACGTTCGGTTCAATGGTCGCGAATGGGTAGTTAGCCATTTCCGCGCCCGCCTTGGTAATTGCGTTAAAAAGAGTTGACTTGCCGACGTTTGGCAAACCGACGATACCAGCAGTTAAAGCCATATTTTTTAATTCCTCTTTCTTGTTTTTTCTTGCTTGCGTGTTTAATTCTTGGCCTTTTGGCCAGATTAGTCAATGCCTAGCCGAAATTTGGCCGGGCGATGTCTTCCTTGGCCACGTAAAAATCGTTCTTCAAGTTGACGGGATCATTGCTCTTGGCCAGGACCTTCTTGACCTTCTTGTTGAAATAAGCCCGCGGCATCATGACCACGTGCCCGCAGCCCATGCATTTCAAGCGGATGTCGGCGCCCAGGCGCAGGACCTCCCAGTTGTTGGTCTGGCAAGCGTGGGGCTTCTTCATTTCAACCGTATCCGCCAAGTCAAAAGTAATGTTTTTAGTCATCGAGATTCACACCTAACAAATCCAGAATCCGGTTCAGTTCATCCGGGGAAGCAAAGTCAATTGACAAGTGCCCCTTCCCCGTCTTGTTTTCCGTAATGCTTACCGGCGAGCCGAACTTGGCGGCCAGCTGGCTTTCGCTGGCCCGCACGAAGGCTGACTTGCCGGCATTCTTTTTCTTCTGCTTCTGCCCGCGCTCGTTCATCTTGGCGACCAGCGCCTCGACCTTGCGGACCGGCATCCCTTCCTTAACCACCCGCTTGGCCAGTTCATCGATCCTGTCCTTGTCCTTTAAGCCCAGAAGGGTTCTGGCCTGGCCCATGGACAATTCCCCTCTTTGCAAAAGGCCCTTGGTCTTCTGCGGCAGGGTGAGCAGACGGAGGTAGTTAGTGATGTAAGGGCGGGACTTGCCCATCTTCTTGGAAACCTCTTCCTGGGTCAAGCCCAGGTTCTTTTGCAGCATTTCATAAGCCTGGGCTTCTTCCAAAGGAGTCAGGTCTTCCCGCTGCAGGTTTTCCAAGATTGCCACTTCCATCATCTGGCTTTCATCAAACTGGCGGATGATGGCCGGGATGGTGGCCTGGCCGGCTAATTCGGAAGCCCGGCAGCGGCGCTCACCGGCGATGATCTCGTAGCCGCCGACTGACCGGCGGACGATGATCGGCTGCAGGACCCCGTTTTCCTTGATGGATTCAGCCAGTTCGGCCAGCTTCTTTTCATCAAAATTCTTCCGCGGCTGGTAAGGGTTGGGCCGGACTTCTGCCAAAGGCAGGTCTTCGATTTCTTCGGCCGGCTTTACCTGGGGTTCTTCTTCAAAAAGCGCCCCCAAGCCCCGGCCCAGGCCGCCCTTCTTTTCCTGTTTCTTATTTCTTGAGTCTCTTGCCATGAGCCTTCAGCACCTCTTTTGCTAAGTCATCATAAACCTTGGCCCCGCGCGAACTTGGCGCGTATTCCGTGATTGCCTCCCCGTAGCTTGGAGCTTCAGCCAGCTTGGTGATCCGCGGGATGATCGTCTTGTAGACCCGGTCGCCGAAATATTCCTTGACCTGCTGGACCACGTCGGCCCCCAGGTTGGTCCGGGCATCCAGCATGGTCAGCAAGACCCCCTCCACGCCCAGGTCCTTGTTAAAGTGCTTCTGGACTAAGCGGATGGTGTTGAGCAGCTGGCTCAATCCTTCCATAGCGTAGTATTCGCTTTGGACCGGAATCAAAATCGACTGGCTGGCCGTAAAGGCATTGATGGACAACTGCCCCAAAGAAGGAGGACAGTCGATAAAGACGAAGTCGTACTTATCGCCCAAGTCTTCAATGGCCCCCTTCAAGCGGGTTTCCCGGGCCATCATGCTGATCAGCTCGGTTTCCGCCCCGGCCAGATTGATCGTGGCCGGCACGATGTCCAGCTTCTTGCTGCTAGTCGGCTTGATGGCTGAGGCGATCGGGATTTCATCGATCAGAACATTGTAGATATCATACTCGATGGTCGACTTCTCAATCCCCAAGCCTGAGGTGGCATTGCCCTGCGTGTCAATGTCGACAATCAATACCTTGTAGCCTCTTTTAGCAATGGAAGCGGCCAAATTGATGGTCGTCGTGGTTTTGCCAACGCCACCCTTCTGGTTGGCGACTGCGATGACGCTGCCCATGCTAGTCCTCCCTCTTCTTTCTCTGATTCTTCATCACGATAGTAATCTGGTACTCATCCGGGCTCTTCGCCTCGGTAACCTTGACTTTCACGCCGGACTCCTTGGCCAGTTTAACCGCCTGCTTGATCGTGTTGATCTGCAGCTGCATGTCCCGGCCATAGCGGACCACCGCCTTCTTCTTAACGGCTGGCTTAGGATTGGCCAGCTTGGCCGCCCGCTCTTCCGTCTCTTTCACGCTGAGACCTTTTTCGACAATCTCTTCAGCCAATTTAACCTGGTCCTCTTCGCTTAAGCCCAAAATGGCCCGGCCATGGCGGGCGCTGAGCCCGCCTTTGGCCAGATACTCTTGCACAGGTTCAGCCAGCTTGAGCAGGCGGAGCTTGTTAGCCACGTAGGACTGGGACTTGCCAATATCCTGGGCCAGCTGGGTCTGGGTCAAGTCGTTG
Organism: Lactobacillus leichmannii; assembly: GCF_024701915.1. Classification (NCBI taxonomy): domain Bacteria; kingdom Bacillati; phylum Bacillota; class Bacilli; order Lactobacillales; family Lactobacillaceae; genus Lactobacillus; species Lactobacillus leichmannii. The sequence goes on from NZ_QOCY01000037.1 coordinate 52,670, forward strand.
AGCTGCATCAGCTGCTCATAAGCCTGGGCCTCATCGATCGGATTCAGGTTTTCCCTTTGCAGGTTTTCGATTAAGGCCAAAGAAGCGGTCTGCTGGTCATCGAGATTGTTCACGATAGCCGGGATCTTTTCCCAGCCCAGGCTCTTGGCCGCCCGGAAGCGGCGCTCGCCGGCAATGATTTCGTAGCCGCCCTGGTCCTGGCGGACGATGATCGGCTGCAAGAGCCCTTCTTCTTGCAAGGTCTGGGCGAGTTGCTGGATAGAATCATCGCTAAAAGTCCTTCTTGGCTGGTAGCGGTTCGGATGGATTTCCGCTAAAGGCAGGTCCTGGACCTGCTTGTTTTGGGGAATTTCATTTCGATGAAAAAAACCAAAAGCCATTTGGGCACCTCCAAAAAACTACAAGGGTTTCCGGTTTGGCGTGCCTGCCTGGCGCGGGTACTTGCCCGGAGTTGCCCTGACCTTGTCAACCAGGACAAGGGTCCGCTCTTCAGCGCGGCCTGGCAGGGTGATGACCCGGCTGAAGACAGCTTCGCCGCCCAATTTCTCTAGGGCACTCTTGGCGTCTTCCAATTCTTCGTTAGCCCGCGGCCCCTTTAAAGCCAGGAACTTGCCGCCGACTTTGGCCAGGGGCAGGCAGTATTCGCTCAAAACGCTCATTCTGGCCACGGCCCGGGCAGTTACCAGGTCAAACTTCTCCCGGTAGTCCGGGTTTTGCCCCACATCTTCAGCCCGGCCGTGCACCAGGTTCACGCCTTCGATGCCAAGCTTCTCCAGCAAGTCAGACAAGAAGTTCAGCCGCTTGCCTAAAGAGTCAACGATGGTGACTTCCAGGTCCGGGCGGAGGATCTTGATCGGCAGTGACGGAAAGCCGGCTCCGGCCCCGACATCGCAGAGCTTGGCTCCTTCTGCAAAGACCTCTGGCCAGATCAGGAGCGGAGTCACGCTGTCGTAGAAGTGCTTGAGGTAGACCTCGTCTTCGTCCGTGATCCGGGTAAGGTTGACGTGTTCATTGACCCGGACCAATTCCTTAAAATATGTTTTAAATTGTTGCTCTTGGACAGGAGACAACTTAAAATTATATTTTGACAATGTTTCTGCAAAAAGTTCAGGATTCATTCTTTCACCTGTGAAACCGTGTTTCACACCCTTAAATGTAACGCAAAAAGCAATCTTGCGCAAAAAAATGTTACACAAACTATCTTAACAATTATGGATTATTTTTGCTTGAAGGTCAAAAAGAATCCATGGAAAATTACAGCTAAAAATAAAGGATATAAGGATATAAAGATGCTCTTAGTTATTTTCGTCATTCTCTACATCGCCTGGCAGACCTACAAAGGCTACCATGTGGGTTTCTCCAAGCGGATCGTCAATTTGATCTTCGCCGGTCTGGTCTTCATGCTGGCCATCATGCTGCAAAATCCGGTCGGCGACCTGATCTACACCCAGTTCGTCCAGGGGCAGGCGGGCGACTCCAGCCTGGTCCTGCATGCCTGCCGCTTCGGGGCCTTCTTCGCCCTCTTCTTCATCCTCAAGCAGATATCCAAGATCTTCAAGGCCTGGCTACCCGCCCAGGAGACCAAGACTGGTTTCACGGCCACTTTGGACCACATGGCCGGGGCCATCGTTTCTTTCGTGGCCTCCTACTTCTTCATGTACGTGGTCTTGTCCATCCTCAACTCAGTCGGCATCAGCCAGCTGAGCCAGCTGATCAGCGATTCACAGCTGCTCAGTTTCATCGTCAACGACACGCCAGGTCTGTCGACCGGGGTCTTCAAGACTCTCTTCAGCGTCAGCCGGACCACGGCCTAAGGAAAAAGCAGCTTCACCAGAAGGTGAGGCTGCTTTTGCTTTACTTTAGTAATCCAGGCCGACTTTTTCCACCCGTTCATCGTTATACACGTAAATGGCGCCTAAGCGGCGGTCATTGACCCAGTTGGCAATTGGCTGGCCGGCAAAGAAGCAGCGCTTGCACTCGATTTCCGCGTCAACGGAATTCTTGGTGAAGGTCGTCACCCCGGCGATGTTGGTTTCCACCGGGTAGCCGGTCCGGGAGTCGATCAAGTGGTGGTACTTGTGCCCGTCCACTTCCAAAAAGCGCTCGTAAGTCCCGCTGGTGACCACGGAGCATTCCGGGATCATCATGGCCGTGATGTTTTCTCCCCGCGGCTTCAAAGGATCCTGGACGCCTACCGTCCACATCCCGTTGGCCCGCTTCGGGCAAGGGTTGACGAAGAGGACATTGCCGCCCAGGTTGATGATGCCGGCTTCGACCCCGTAAGCCCGCCAGAGGTCCCTGATCCGGTCGGCCGTCCAGCCCTTGGCGATCCCGCCCAGGTCCAGCTCCATGCCTTCCTGCTTCAAAAAGACCGTGTGGTCATCGTCATTTAATTCGACCATCCAGGGGTCGATCAGCTTCATTTTCTCCTGGATTTCCGCGTCACCTGGCACGCGGGCATCCTGAAAGCCGATGGACCAGAGCTTAACCAGGGGGCCGATTAAGGCGTTGAAGCCGAAGTTTTCCCGGCTGGTCTCAACGGCCAGCTTGATCAAGCCGTAAACGCTGCTGGAAACTTGCACGGCCTCCTTGCCCGCCTGGGCGTTGACCCGGGTTACTTCGGACAGGCCGTAGCGGGGGTGGTCCGGCTTGCGGTTGACCGTCAGCAGGTCTTCAAAGTGGTCGATTAGGACCTTGGTCTGGTCCAGGATCTTTTCCGGGTCTTCCCTTGCCCCGTAGATCTGCAGGCTGATGTGGGTCCCCATGGCCTTGTGCTGGGCCATGACTTGGTCAGTTGATATGTATTTGATGATTCCCATTTTTTAAATCCTTACTCTTCTAGATACTTGGCCCGGAGCTGGTCACGAAGGACGGGCGTTACGCCCAATTGCCGAGTCAAAAAGGCTTCCATGCCGCCATATTCCTGGTCGATGGTGATCAAGGCGCTGTCTAAGTACTCATTGTTGACCGTGCCCAGAGACCTAAGGTTGGCCCGCTGCACCAGGCTTTCCCCGTTTTCCCGGGCTTCCTTGTCCCTTTTGGCCCGGTAGTCGTTAAGGTAGGGAGCGGATAAAAGATAGTCCTGGCGGATGGTTTCCGGGTCAACCCCCAAAACTGTCAGCAAAAAGACAGTCACCAGGCCCGTCCTGTCCTTGCCTTCCGAGCAATGATAAATAGTTCCGCCTTCAGTTTCAGCCAGATAGGCTAAAACCTGGCCAAAAGCCGCCTGGGCGTGCTCTTCCGTCACCATCAGCCGGTAGCTCTCCACCATATGGGCGGAAGCCCGCCAGGGGGTCTAGGCCGTACTGCCTGGCTAATTCCGCCAGGCTGGCTCCGGCCTTGGTCTGGTCCCGGCTGTTAACGGGGATATTGACGTTCTGGATCCCGGCTATCTTTTTATCCGGCCGCTTGCGGCATTCTTGCGGAGAACGGAGGTCGATGATGGTTTTCACCCCGCGAGCCCGCAAATAATTGCCATCTTCTTCACTGATCGCTGCGACCGTCCCGGTCCGCAGCAAAAGTCCGGCCTTGATCTTCCTGCCGGCAAAGCCGGTATAGCCGCCAAGGTCCCGGGGATTGCGGACTGTTTTCAAGGGTAAAAGCTCCTCTGCCATCTTTTCTCCTCCTTCACTTCTCCCTACAATTTTAAAACAAAACAAGGCGGAAGCGCCAAGCTATCCGCCTTATTTTGCAGTTTTTCTTTTACATTACTTCTTGGCTTGGGTAACGAAAGCAAAGAAGGCTTCCATAACCTTGTCCAGCTGAGCGATTGAAGCTTCGTCAACCAGGTCGCCGCTTTCCTTGTCAAAGCTGCTGTAAGCCTGGCCGATCAGCAATTCGTTGCCTGGCAAAACGTTGGCCGTCATGTCCGGAGACAGCAGGATTTCCCGGGCATCTTCCTGGGCGCGGGAAGCGCCTTGGCCGCCCAAGGACACGCCTACAACGCAGACTGGCTTGTAGGCCATAACCTTGCTGCCAGCGTGGCTGCCCAGCCATTCCAAAGCGCTCTTCAAAGCAGCTGGAATAGCGTGGTCGTATTCTGGAGTAGCGATGATCAAGCCGTCAGCCTGGTCAACCTTTTCCCGCCATGCCGCAACGCGGGCATCAGCTTGCCCTTCCTTGTAGAAGGCTGGCAGGTCGCCAATTTCAGCGACTTCGATTTCCGCCTTATCGCCAAAGCGCTTGGCGATGAACTGGCAGAGCAGACGATTGAAAGAAAAATCGGCATTAGTTCCGACAATAGCTAATAATTTCATTTGGCAATCCCCCACTTACTTCGTGATTTGTGCGTACCAGGCGTCGACTTCGTCAAAGAAGTGTTCCAGGAAGTCAACGGTACCGGGAATCTTCAAATCGCCGTTTTCGTCAAAGGCAGTAGCTGCCCCGCCCATCATGAATTCATCGTCGTTGAAGACAACCGGGCGCAGGCCTGGGGAAGCCAAAATCGTCTTCAGCTTGGTCTGTGACCGGGCAGCCCCTTGGGCCAGCGGTGAAGTTGACACGATAACGACTGGCTTGCCGTTGAAGGGGTGAGTGTTGGTTGACAGCCATTCCAGGGCGCTCTTCAAAGCGCTGGTTACTGAGTGCTGTTGTTCCGGTGACCCGATCAAAACCAGGTCAGCAGCGGCAACTTGGTCACTCAATTTGGCCACGTCAGCCGGGTCTTCCTGGCCTTCCTTAAACATCGGCAACCCCTTCACGGTCGCGAATTCAAAATCATACTTATCAGCGAAGTGCTTGGCAATGAACTTCAGCAGCATTTCGTTGTAAGACTTGTCAGCGTTAGATCCGTTAAGAGCTAAAACTTTCATAAAAACCACCTTTCAGATTTTCCATTACTTCCCTATTATACCCAAATTAAAGGGATTTCAGCAGGGCTTTTGTGAATAAATTACAAGGATAGAAATGCCCGATTGATAGTTTGATTTTTTAAATGGATCAGCGGTCAAAAAGGCTTTCCAGCTGCCGTTTGATGATCCGGACGAAGTTGTCCTGGTCATAGTCAATCAGGCCATCGACCAGCATTACGGCCAGGCCGTTGACGATAATCCAGTTGAGGGCGATGAGCCACTTCTCCAGTTCCGGGTCAAGGTCGCGCTGGTACTGTTCGCGGAGCTTGGTGTGGCCCAGGTCCATCAAGGTATCGCGGATTAAGTCGTCACCAAATTCCCCATTGACGAAAATCGTTGAGAACAGGCTCCGGTGGTCGCGGGCAAATTGCAGGTAGGAGAGGTCAACATCGTATAAGGGCTCGCCAATAAATTTCTTCTGCAGGATTTCATCACGCAAGGTGCGGGAGACGCGCTTAAGCACTTCCTTGCGCAGGCCATCCATGTTCTTGAATTCCAAATAGATCGGTTGAGTTGAAAAGTGGCCAGTCTGGGCAATGCTGCGGGCAGTCAGGTTCTCGATCCCGTCGGTCAAGGCCTTCTTGTAGGCGATGTCCAATATTCGCTCGCGATCAATTTCTTTCCTTCTGGCCATTATCTGCTCCACCTAATTTCATCATATTCTGAAAGCACTTTAATATTTCATTCCTAACCAGACCAAGCTTTTCCAGCTGATTCTATTAGCTTAGACTAATGAATTATCGGCAATCAGCCTATAAAAAACTCTTATTCGTACTAATTAATATATTAGCACAATATCAAACCAACAGCGTATTTTTAGTAAAAAGTTAAGCAGATAAACCCCGTTCCTGCGGGCGGAGGCAAAATAAGGTAAAATCTAAACAAGAGCAAAAGGAGAAAAGAGGACAAATTATGACAACACACGGACGTTCATCCTGCACTTCAATCTTGATCGGGAAAAAGGCCAGCCTAGACGGCAGCGTGATTATTGGCCGCAATGAAGACTCACGGACGGCCTGGCCCAAGCACCTGGCCTTCCACCAGCGGCAAGCAGGAGCCCAGACTTTCAAGTCACATGATAACAAGTTCACAATTGATTTGCCAGAGGAGGCCTTTGCATATTCATCCACTCCAGAATGGACGAAAAAGTACGGGCTTTTTGAAGAAGACGGGATCAATGAGTACCATGTGGCAATGAGTGCTACGGAAAGTGCTTATGCCAACGAGCGGGTTCTGGCCATCGACCCCTTTGACGCTGAAAAGGGCCTGCTGGAAGAAGCCATGGTGACTATTGTTTTGCCTTACGTCAAGACGGCTCAAGAAGGGGTCAAGCGCTTGGGCGAAATCGTGGAAAAGTACGGGGCGGCTGAATCAAACGGGATTCTGTTTGCGGACAGAGACGAGGCCTGGTACTTGGAAATCGGGTCCGGCCACCACTGGGTTGCCCAGAGAATCCCGGACGACTCCTACACGGTGGTTGCCAACCAGCTGTCAATTCAGGAGATCGACTTTAAGGATCCGGCCAACTTCCTTTATTCAGCCGGCCTGCAGGAATTCGTTTATGAGCACCAGCTGTGGCCAAAGGAAGCCAAGTTCAACTGGAGGGAAATTTTTGGCACGAGAAGCGAGAGCGACCTGCACTACAACACCCCGCGGGTTTGGTACGGGCAGAAGCTGCTGACCCCGTCAGTTAAGCAGGAGCCGCAATCTTTTGACCTGCCATTTATTCAAAAGGCAGACCGGCCGCTCAGCGTCCAGGACGCCCAGACGGTACTGGCCAGCCACTACAGCGATACGGAATATGACTTGACCAACCCGAAGAACGCGGGCCAGGCAAGCTTCCGGCCGATCGGGGTGGCGACGACCCAGGAATCCCACCTCTTGCAGCTTAAGGGCGAGGACATGTACCACTGGCTGGCCATGGGGGTTACGGCGCAGAGCGTCTACATTCCCTTCTTCCCGCAGGGGACTAAGGTGCCTTACATGTGGGGCAATGGCAAGGTCGACTACAGCCCGAACTCTGCCTACTGGATCTTCAAGCTGGCCGGGGTTCTGGTTGACCGGAACTGGGGCAAGTACGGCAAGGAACTGGCCGACGCCCAGACGGAAGCCAAGGAAAAGGTCCTGCGCCTCCGCTATGAATACGACCAGAAGCTGCATGCTGACCCAAGCCAGGCCACGGCGATCGCGGATGAGGCCAATGCCAAGATGGCCAAGACGGTGACGGACATCTACAACAAGCTGATCAGCAGCTTGATTACCCAGCAGACGGGCGATTCCCCGCTCAGCTTCCAGATGGACCCGAACTTGTAAAAAAGCATATTAAAAAAGGCGTGAACCCGCATCCCTGCAGCGTTCACGCCTTTTTTTCATCTAAATTAATGGTAGCTGATCGTCTGGACCGCTCTTTTGGCATTGATCTCCCTAAAGAAGACCGGTGCCGAGACCCCTTTGAGGATCTGATCGTTGGTATAAGTCACGATCACCGTATCGTCGTAGCCGAGCCCGCGGAGCAGCTTGCGGTTCATGGTCGCCAATAGCTGCCCCTTTTTAACTTCTTGACCGGCTTCAACTAAAATGTCGCAGCCGACCCCGCCTAGCTCTACCGTATTCAAACCCAGGTGGATCAAGAGATCCAGTCCTTCCTTGGTCCGGATGCCAATCTCATGGTTGGTCGGAAACAAAGAAGTGACTGTGCCGTTCAAGGGAGCGTAGATCAAGTCGCTGAACGGCTGAACCGCGAAGCCCTCGCCCAGTCCCTTGCTAGCAAAAATCTCATCGTTGACATCCTCGAGCGGGAACAACCTGCCCTGGACCGGCGCCAGAACCTTGCTCAGCCGGGCCCTGCTCTTTAGCAAATCAAAAATTCTAAACATAAATCAACCTCAAAATGATATTCAGACTAAAATATGTAAGCGGAATCATCACTGTCTAGTTTATCATTTTGATGGTAGTTTTGCTATATGTTCCCGCTAACAATTGTCATTTTCCTAACGGAGCAGCCGTTTTGGCCGCCATTTCGACCTTCCAATTATATTCGTCAACCAATTTGTCCATTTCATGCCGGAACCTCCGTGAAAAGCTGAGGCTCTCACCATTTAGCATGACAATAGTCCGTTTGCGCAAGTTGATCGAGATAGCCATAAATAAGCTTGGCCGTGGTTAACATGTCTTGGTACTTTTCATCAGTGAACAGCTTGCCATTTAGGACAATGCTGGTATTCCGGAGGTCTAGTCGGGCTGGACCATCGTCCTAACTGTAGAATAGGGGATTCCTGTTTCTTTAGCAATGCCTTGCCAACTTAATTTGGACTGCAAGATCTTTTGATAGTCCAAGCTGGTGCTGCTTAGACCGTTCAGTGTCTTCGTATCGTTTGCATCAAGCAACTACATCAAGCTGTTGCAAAGCCTTGCCAATCATCCGGCCGTATGGTGATACAAGCTGGAAACATGTCGACAGTTCATTCAGCCCAAGCCGGAGATGGCCAAAAAGCTCCTAAACACTAACCCCCTGGTTGATTTTCATCCAACCAGGGGGTTTTCTTGTCAGTTATTTAGTTTAGATTTTTTGCTTAACTTCTTGCACGTGGACAACCAGGACCTTCCGCAACCAAGGCAGATCGGCTTTCATGAGGTCAAAGTACTCGCCGGCTTCAACGAATTCGCCATTAGCATAAACGTGGTAGCCACGGCCTGGACCTTCAGTGCCTTCAAACTTCATGGAGCCGAAGGTCAGGATCAGCTGGCTGTTTTGAGCCGCAATATCTGCTTCAATCGACCGCATCCCAGCAGCAGGCACGAGGAAGGTTGAGTCATCAACCACCTTGATGTAGCTGCTCCAGGTGTTGACCACATGAGCTGGACTGGCTTGGTAGGAAACGATCGTTACTGGTTGCGGATCGCTGATTACCTCCAAAAAGTTTTGGGTTAAAGTAGTGCTTTCTTCTAACATATTTAAATTCTCCTTTTCTTCTTGTTGTAGATATCATAAAATGAAAAGGTGCCAATTTACGGCACCTTTTAGCAAAAATAAGGAGAAAAAATTGAAAAAATCTGAGCGGCTTAATCAAGAGCTGATTTTTTTAAGTGACAAGAAGCGCTTTAACCTGCAGGACCTGATGGACAACTTTCAGATTTCCAAGCGGACGGCCCTAAGGGACATTGCCAGCCTGGAGGAACTTGGCTTGGCCTTATACGCCGAAGCAGGCCGGGCTGGCGGCTATTCACTGATTCAAGAGGACCTGCTGACCAAGATATACTTCAATTCGGATGAGGTTGCCGCGATATTTTTCGCGCTCAAAGCCATGGAGCAGCTAAAAGAAACCCCGTTTAACGAATCTTTCCAGATGATCAGCCAAAAGCTGCTCAAGAACCTGGCACCGAGCCGGCAGCAGCAGGCCTTAGCCTCACAAGCAGCGGTTTCCTTCTTCAACACCCCGGCAGTTCACCACAACCCTTACTTGCGCCTGCTGATGGAGTCAATCCTGCACGACTCCCTGGTCCGGGCCAACTTCAAGGGCCAGCAAGTCCTGCTGCAACCCTGCCAACTCTTTTTTAGGGATGGCAACTGGTTGTTTGCGGCCTATGACTTGGTGGGCCAGGCCTTTTGGAACTACCGCTGCGACCAATTGCAGGATTGTACTGAGCAGGCTGCCGTTCCTAATAAGCTTAGTTTGGCTGAATTGAAGCAAAAGCAGCTAGAGTTTGAACACGACAATTCAGGCCAGGAATTTAAAATTCTCCTCAACCACCGGGGCCAGGAACATTTTTTGAAAAATCTCTACCCAAATATGCAGCTTGAGCATGAAGGCGGGACTACTTATTTGACCGGTTCATATACGCCACGCACCTTTGAGTACTTAATTGACTATCTCTTGACTTTTGGACTGAATGCGAAAATCATCACGCCAGAAGAGCTAAGAAGGAGCTTTAAAGAGCGGCTGGCTGCCATACTTGACCAATACAGCTAAAAAGCCCCTAATTGGACTATATTCCAATCCAATGTCATTAAGTTAAGGGATTGACATCAAGAAAGAACCGTATTATCCAAAATTTGGGTAGTACGGTTCTTTTGACTTTTGTAGAATTCGGAATAAAAATAAACGTGGAAGTGTCATTAGCACTCCCACGTTTATTTTTCCATCCCTAACGACCTCACATTTCTCACTCGTTTTCTTATTTAATCATACCATTTTTCCAGATTTTTCCGCCAAAAATTCAAATCCGGTCATTTTTCTTCGTATCCGGTCAAAAAAGGCCCCGCCTGAGCGGAGCCTTCTTCTGTTATTTTCTTTGTGACAACTGCCCGTCCATCATGTCATAGATGTGGTCAGCGTATTTTTCCAGCCGCGGGTCGTGGGTGACCAAAATGATCGCCTTCCTGTCATCCTTGGCCAGCTTCTTAAACAAGCGGCCGACTTCTTCCACCCGTTCACTGTCCAGTGATGCCGTTGGCTCATCAGCCAGTAAAATCTTCGGGTTGGCGTACATGGCCCGGGCGATTGCCACCCGCTGCTTCTGCCCGCCTGACAAGTTCTCCGGATACTTCTTGACCAGGTTCTCAATCCCCAGGTCAGCCAAAAGATCCTTTAATTCTTCCTGGCGCAAGTTGCCGGTCTTCTTCACCTTGTCCACCAGCTGGAACTGTTCCTTAACCGTCAAGTAAGGCACCAGGTTGTAGGCCTGCAAAATAAAGCCCAATTTGTTCAAACGCAGGCGGCTGCGGTCCTTTTCCTTCAACTGGCTGATGTCCTGGCCGTCGATTTCCACCTTCCCGCTCGTCGCGGTCTGCAAGGCACCCATAATCGTCAGCAGGGTGCTCTTCCCGGCCCCGCTTGGTCCCATCAACAGAACCACGTTGCCAGTATCCGCGCTGAAGTCGACCCCCTTGAGGGCAACCGTCGCTGCATCCCCCTGCCCGTAAACTTTTTTCACGTTCTTAATTTCAATCGCTGCCATCTTAGCCTCCAATTGCCTGTACCGGGTCAATCTTCAAAATCGTTCTAACTGGGTTAAGCCCGCCCAGCAGACCCATTACCAACATCCCGCCGATCGTCGCCACGAAAATCCCTGGCGTAAAGGCCATCGGAACAGATGCCGGTATCGCGGCCGCCGTGCCCCAGATTGCCAAAAGAGCCAGGACCAAAGCGCTCGTTACCAAAAGAAGACTCTGGCTGACCGTGGCCCAGATCAAAGTCTTGGCCGGCACGCCCTGTGCCCGCAGAACCGCGTAATTCGGCAGCTTCTGGATAGTCAAAATGTACAGGAAGACTGCCACGATGGCCAGGGAAATGATGAACATGAAAGCAATCATCAATTCAAAAGTCATGTTCTGTTCAGAGTGGCCCGGCAGTTTTTGCGTAAATTCCTTAATTCCGTAAGTCTTGAAGTTCTTCCCCTTAACAGACAGCTTCCGCTGGGAAATGATCCCGGAAGCTTCAATCCCCGGTGCCACGTTCTTTAATTCCTTCCATGCCGGCAAAAAGCCATACATGATCGGTTCAATATTAATCTTGGCATCCTTGACGAAGCCGACGATCGTGTACTTGTGGTCTGACCCGTTCAAGGTCACCTTGTCGCCCAGCTTGTAGCCCTTGTCCTTAAAGCTGCTGTCAGCCGTGACTTCGTACTTGCTCTTAGCCCGTCGGCCAGCAATTACATCCTGGTCCTTGTAGATAAATTCGCCCTTCTTAACCCCCATGTACTGGGCGTTAATCCCGGTCTTGCCCTTCTTCTTGGCCACTACCTGCAGTTCGCCGACCACGGCTTCCTTGTCAGTCAGGTCGATCTTCTTCAAGTCATCCTTGGTCAAAATCGAACTGTTCATAAACAGGTTGGCGTTCTTGTTCAAGACCACGCTCTTGGTCTGCCAGCCTTCCAAAGCCACCGTGTTTTCCCGGGCCAGGCCGTATGCCAGGCCCCAGGTTGCCAAAATCATGTACGCGATCAGAAAAATCATGAAGACGATCAAGCCGTACCGCATCTTTTCATGCTTGATCTCTTTTAGTGCTAAAAACATTTTTTCTGCTTTCTTCCTTTCTTATGTCTTTTCCCAGCTTGCCTATTTATGTTGGCTAAAGAGCTTCTCTAAAGCCTCATGCTCCCGGTCTAAGTAAAAATCTGCCTTGTCCGGGTCCAGCAAGGCTTCCTTGATCGCCTCGTGTGACAGGGCCATGGCCGCCCAGGCACAGGCCGGCATCTGCTTGTTGGGCCTGCTGCTTGGCAAAAGCGCCTCGTTAGCCGCGTAGTGCAGGCGGATCAAGTCATAGTACTGGCTGCCAGTGGCCTTGGTCACAAAGTCCTTGGTCATCTGATAGAGCTCGTCTGCCCCCATCCGGCCGGTCAGGCCCGTGTGCAGGTCCCGCATGGCCAGCTTGAACAGGTACTGGTAAGCATCCGTCAAATCCTCAAAGTACTTGTAAAAGGCCCCCCGGGCAATCCCGGCTTCCTTGACGATCCGCGCCACCTGGGCGCTGGCCAAAGTATGGGCGCTGAATTCCTTGAGCAGGGCCTCTGTTACCCGGTCCTGCTTGTCTTTACTTAAATTCTCAAAAGTTGCCTTGACCATTTTTCACCTCCGTGACACCGTGTCACCCTCAACTGTTTTCCAGTATATGCCTGAAGTGACACCGTGTCAACATAAAAAGTGACGCAGTGTCATTTTTCTTGCACAAAAAAGGGCTGCCGGAGCAGCCCTTCCCTGTGATAATTAATTTGTGAAGCTTAAAAATTAAAATGTTGTTTTGTTGTTTTGTTGTTTTTATGTACTTACTGTTAGGTACTTGTTCTTTTCGTTTTTTGGTTAATTCTTGATTTGCTTAGTTGATTAGTTCTTGATTATTTTTACTTTGGATTTTTAAAGCTTGCCGCGCGGAGGGAGCCGTGCTTTAGTCTAACGGGAAGATCTTGTCTGGGTTAAGGATGCCCTTAGGATCGAAGAGGCCCTTGACCTTTCTGAGCAAGTCGGTGTAGTCCTTGCCGTAGAAGTCTTCGTAGTAGTTCTGGCGGGCGTAGCCAACCCCGTGTTCACCGGACATGTTGCCGTCCACTGACTTGGCGGTCTTGTAGAGTTCGGAGATAATGATGTCGCCCTTCTTGGCAAATTCGTCGTCAGTCATATCGTCTGAGCAAAGGTAGATGTGCAGGTTACCGTCGCCGGCGTGGCCGAAGTTAGGAATCCGCATGTCTTCTTCCTTTTCCAGTTCTTCGATCCGGTGCAGAACCAGCGGAATCTTGTTGATCGGCACGGAAACGTCGACTTCGTCCATCTTAGGAGTTGACTTTTGGATGGCCAAAAGCAGCTTTTCACGGGCGTCCCAGATGGTCTTGGCTTCGTCTGATTCAGCGTTCAAGACAGTTTCCTTCAAAGCGTGGAATGGCTTGACTGCTTCCAAAGCTTGAGCCAATTGGGCTTCAGCGTCGCTGGCCGTGAAGGAGTCGATGCCCAGGATGATGAAGCCGTCGCCTTCCTTGATTGGGAAAGTAGCGTCGTAGTACTTTTCCCACAGGTTCAAGACCTTGCGGCCCATGTATTCAACAGTGGTTGGCACAACGCCGGAAGCCAAGATAGCTGGCACTGACTGGATGGCATCGTCCAAAGTCGGGAAAGAAATGATGGCGTTCAAAGCGTGCTTTGGTCTTGGATAAAGACGGAGAACAGCTTCAGTGATCACGCCCAAAGTCCCTTCAGAACCGATGATCAGGTCCTTCAAGGAGTAGCCGGATGATGACTTAACTGACTTGGAACCGAACTTGTAGACCTTGCCGTCAGTCAAGGCAACCTTGACTTCCCGGATGTGTTCACGGGTTACCCCGTACTTGATAGCCTTGAGGCCACCGGCGTTGGTGCTGATGTTGCCGGCTACAGTAGCCCAGTGCATGGCTGGTGCTGGCATGTAGGTAAATGGCTTGTCTGCCAAAAATTCTTCCAGTTGGTTCAAACGGATGCCTGGTTGAACAGTGATGGTCAAGCTGGCTGGGTCGTAGTCGATAACCTTGTTCATCTTAACCATGTCCAGGGAGATCCCGCCGTGCACAGTCAAGTTAGCCCCCATCAAACCAGTTGAGTTGCCCCGTGGAGTCAAGGCAATTTCGTGGTCGCTGGCATACTTCAAGACGCTGGCTACTTCTTCAGCCGTGGTCGGCTGGATTACCAGGTCAGGCATAGCCCGGACAGTCTTGAATTGGTCGTGGTCCCAGTGTTCAGTTACTTCAGTAATAAAACGTTCTGGGTCGGCAATCATTGGCCGCAAGTTTTCAATGTCTTCAGCAGTTAACTTATGATATTCCATTCTAGCTCACCTTACAGTTTTCTTTTTTGTGTTTCAATCTCCGTTTCTATTAAATCACATCTGAAAGCGTTGTCAATTTTATGATTTATTGCACAAAAGAAAAAAGGCCGGTCAGCAAGCGCTTTCCAGCCTTTTAAAAGTGTAAAATTTTTTTCTTTTTTCGCACTTTGTGAAAAATTGTCATGCCTTCTTCCGGAAAACGACCCGGTCTTTCCCGCTTTGGTCAGGGGCAAAGGCATAGCCGAAGTCGGTGAAGTCCGGCAGGTCGGACAAGTCCCGGCCCCCTTCCGCCAGCCAGCGGACTAAACGGCCCCGGGCCATCTTGGCATGAGTTGCCTGGGTCCGCCATTTGCCGTTTTTCTCTTCCTGGAAGACGACCTCAAGCAAGCGGTCTCCCTCTTTTAAGAACGGAGTCAGGAGATGGCTGTATTCCTTGGAAGCCAGGTTGAGGACCACGGAATCATCTTGGTAGAGCTCTTGGTAAACTTTTTCTCCCCAGAATTCATAAAGGCTCTTATACTTAAAGGCAGGCAGGGGGCTCTTCATTTCCAGGCGGTAGGGCACGATCCCGTCAAAGGGGCGAAGGCTGCCGTAAAGACCGGACAAAACGCGCAGGTGCTGATCCAGGTAGTCTAGCCCGGCTTGGTCTAAAACATCGGCGGCCAGGTACTGGTACTGCAGGCCACTGTAGGCAAAGAGGGCTGGTACTTGCGGCTGAGTTAGGTCAGCAGCCAGCATCTGCCGGGCTTCTTCGGTGATTTTGGCATTGGCCCGCCAGACTTTTTCCAGATCAGCTTGATCTAAGGAATGCAAATAGGACCAAAGCTCCTCAGCCTGGTCGAGGAAGACGGGCTGGCTTTTCGGCAAAAAGCCGCCGTCTATCTGCATTTTTTTAGCGGGGGAAATCACAATCTTCATTTTTTACATCCTATTAATAATCTAGTAAAATAAAACATGTGTTTAACAATAAGGAGGAGCAAGCATGATCAACCCTGATTTTGCGATTATCTTAAATTTTAACCCAACTGGGGCAAATGTAAACGCGGATGCTCTGGTCCGCCGGGCAAGGGACATCGGTGCCCGCGCCGTCAGCGGCCGGGAAGAATTAAAAGCGGCCTGCGAAAAGTACACCATCGCCTACCTGCCAGACCAAGCTGGCCAGCACTACAAGGCAGATGATGTCGTGGACGCTTTGCTAGCTGCCAGAAAGGCCGGCCAGGCCTTAGTCGTTGACGTGGACGGCGAAGACGAAGCTGACCAAGCGACTTTAGACGCTTTGAACGCCTGGATGCACAAGTTTGGCCACGCGGTTAATGAAGGCCAGGAAAGTGACTTGTCAGCTGACGCGGCAGAGGCTTTTGTCTTGACCAACCGGCACGCGCCATACCAGGCCTACCTTTTCTTAAAGGCCCCTTATCCTGCAGAGGTCAAGGTGACTGGCTTGACGGAAGCGCCAAACCGGATCGAATGGCTCGACGGCCGGGAAGAATGTGAATTTGTTTTTGAAAACGGAGTCCTGACGGTTCAGTTAAAGAAGCAAGAAAGTCCTTTTGCCTGGCAACTGGTGCGGATTCAAGGCCACCGGCCGGAGGACGATATCGCGGAGACAAAATTTTAAATTCATATTAAATATCTCTCCGTACATTTTAATCGCTAAGAGATTCGTATTATACTGAACACAATCTTTTGAATGAGCAGATTGGAGTTATTAATGACTTCTCGCAAAGACTACCGAAAGAAAAATACTCAAGGCAGCAAATACCTGATTATCGCGGGTGTGGCGGTTATCGTCCTGGCCTGCGCGGGTATTTGGGGCCACAATGCCTACCAACAGCACCAGGCAACCGTTCTGGCGGAAAACAAGAAGCAGGTGGCATACAACAAGAAGCACTTCAACGCTAACGTCACTATCTATGGCGTCAAGGTGGGCAAGCTGACGGTTGACCAAGCGGTCGAAAAGATCCAGGCCAAGGCTGTCAACAAGCTGGTCTACAAGGACGGCAAGATCAGTGCTGTTCGTGACAGCAAGCTGACAACTATCAGCAAGGAGCAGGTCCAGAAGTACTTTGACAAGCAGTACACCCAGCTGCCGACTGACCAGAGCTACAATTACGAGAACACGGCTCTGAAGAAGGGCAAGAGCAAGCTGAAGGCCATTACCGCGGCCAGCGTGGACTACTCTGTGGCGGGGAAGACTTTTACCCTGGCAGCTAAAGACTACTTGACCCAAGTCAGCTACTACAGCGGCGCTGTCCACTACGACGACGCAAGCAAGCTGACGGCGAAACTGAACGCCATGGACAAGGAAGTCAAGACTTTGGGCAAGAGCTACAAGTTCAAGACGCCAGCCGGGTCAACCATCACCGTTACCAACCAGAGCTACGGCTGGGGGATCTGGACGGCCAGCGCCAAGAAGGCGGTTCTGTCAGCTTATGAGACTGGCAAGAAGACCATTGACGGGAAGAACCACATCTATGGTGAAGGCTACACCACGCAAGGTCTGGGCTACGGCAAGAGCAACAATGGGCTGGGCAACAGCTATGTGGTTGTGTCAATCGCCAGCCAGGACATGTGGGTGGTTGTCAACGGCAAGGTGGTCGTAACTGTATCTGACGTGGTTACGGGGACGGCCAACAAGGGCGACAACGCTACGCCTACTGGGGTTTGGTACATCATGTACAAGCAGAAGGACGCTACTTTAAGAGGGCAGAACGACAACGGGTCGAACTACGCTTCTAAGGTCAGCTACTGGATGCCGTTTACGATGAGCGGCTGCGGGCTGCACGACGCGTCATGGCGGACCGACTGGTCAAGCACGGCCTACCTGAAAGGCGGGTCACACGGCTGCGTCAACATCCGGCCTAGTAAAATCAAGTCCGTTTGGAACGCGGTTAAGGTGCACATGCCTGTGATCGTTTACTAAGAAGTAAATTACATATGAAAAAGGATCTATCTTCATCGAGAAGGTAGATCCTTTTTTGGTTAAGTTAAGGTTAGTGGGTTAATCATCGAAAACTATTTGTCATACGATGACGTGTAAGATAATTCTACATCATCATAATCATATGATTGAAATGACTTAGTAATTGACTCACCTGGCTGTAGACCATCAGCGTCATCTGGTTCCATTAGGGTTTCATGCTCATAGATTACTTTCCCATCTTTAAAAAGGAATACATCTACACTCGGATAATATATCTTCTTAGTTCCGATATTCGTTGCTTTTATATCGTATCCAAAGCCTTTATTTTTAGAAACTTCTACTTTTAAGTCGGAGTTTGCTGATTTATGATCCGTATTAGTCGCATAGAATTGATAATTTATATGACCATAATAGTATGGCTTTTCATCCCAAAAATCCCCATACAAGATAATTGATTGATTAGGAGCAACTGGACCATTTTCTTCGCCCGTCATACCACAAATTTCTTTGCCATGAGTATCTTCAGCATTCATACTTGCTCTGAAATTTAATGTCTTGTCAGATTTGTTAGTGACTTTGAGCATTAAATATCTAGAATTAGGAGAAGATTGACCCTCAAAAGCTTCAATTGATGCAACATCTAACGGCGAAATTATTTTTACCGTTACTGGTCTCGTAACATCCTTTGAACCATCTGGGTAATATGCTGTTATCGTAGCAGAATACACACCAGTTTCGTAACAATCTACTTTTGAGTCAAAATAAAATTCAGTTCCTTTTGGGAGAGTATCGGCATTAGTCACCAGTTCACTTGCCTTCAAGTCATTTCCAGTAAAGCCTTCTCCATCCTTAACGATAGGCTCGTAAATTTCTGCGTCTGTTTTGGGTCTCACACGTACTTGAATCGTATCTGAACTATTTTCAGATCCATCTGGGTACTGGGCAATGACCTTAATGTAATACGTTCCAACTTTATTTAAATCAGGCTCTTTATCAAACTTAAGTTTCGTACCAGAGGGAAGTTCATTTTCGTTTGAAATTAACCAACTCCACGGCAACGGATCACCTACTGCTACACCAACATCTGGTTCACCAGCTATAGGCTTATAATGATCAGCATCCTTACTCTCTTTCACACTTGAGCTGTTTTCTGGCTTGTCTGCTGGTTGGTCAGTTGATGGCTTTGTTGACGGCTGATTGGTCTTTGTATTTGTCGTTGGCTTTGAGGTAGTCTTTTTTACGGTCTTCTTCTTTGACTTTGAAGCAGTCTTCTTCGTCGTTTTCTTCTTCGACTTTGAAGTTGCCTTCTTTACTGACTTCTTCTTTGGCTTTGAAGTAGTCTTCTTTGCCGGCTTCTTCTTCGACTTTGAAGCGGCCTTCTTCACCGTCTTCTTTGACTTTGAAGTAGCCTTCTTTACCGTCTTCTTCACCGTCTTCTTTGACTTTGAAGTAGCCTTCTTTACCGTCTTCTTCTTTGGCTTTGAAGTAGTCTTCTTTGCCGGCTTCTTCTTCGACTTTGAAGTAGTCTTCTTTGCCGGCTTCTTCTTCGACTTTGAAGTAGTCTTCTTTGCTGGCTTCTTATTCGACTTTGAAGTAGTCTTCTTTACCGGCTTCTTCTTAGATTTTGAAGTAGATTTCTTTGTCTTTTTCTTCTTAGCAGTCTTCTTTTGAGCCGCTGCAACTTTAACTGGCTGTACTGAACTAGGTATCGTTTCAACATCACTACCTAATAAACCTAACGCTACTATAAGCGTCAGAATACGACTAAGTTTCATTTTCATATTCCTAATCCTCAATTACATTCCACAAAATACGCGTGGCACTAGTCTAAGAATGGAGATGTGTTTCAACTAGAACCACGCGTACATTATTTTCTATTTATCAGCTAATTCCTTAAGTTTCTGGACAGGTTCGCTCTCCTTGAGCTTTCTCTTCCCCTTCTCCATGAGGATCCCTGCCTGCACGCCCTTCAAGAATGGCGCTGACCGCTTCAAAGCCTGACCACCAGCATAGCCTAAAGCCAGCAAAAGGGCGATTCTCTTAGCATGCTTCATCTTCATTTTGATCACCTTATTTCTCACACATCTCTGACCATTTCTTACTACTTATATTATAGCGCTTTCTCCGGTTCGGATGATACAAAATATTTTCAGTAAAACATGGTTGTTTATTATGTGCAATCGGTTACAATGTAAATGTAGATGTAATCGTACATTCTTTGAGGTAATAAAATGAACAACGATTTTAAAGATATCATGCAAAACAGAAAGTCTATCCGGCA
>NZ_QOCY01000038.1:0-26020 GCF_024701915.1 Lactobacillus leichmannii
GAAGAAAAGCTCCAAGATCACATACGAGTTCGAAGGAAAGCGGATGAACGTCAAGCAGATCTTCAACGCATGCAAAAAGCGTCGAGGCCGTTCAATATCTCCTGTCCGTCCCTGTAAAGGTTGGAGATCCTGCCAAAGATGGTGCCCAGATTGATGCCAGAATAGTCTGCGTAAGAAATCGCTCCAACCGCAAAGACTGGATCGCTCTCATTTGCACGGACATGACGATCGATGAAAATGAAATCATCAGAATTTACGGCAAAAGATGGGACATCGAGGTCTTCTTCAAGACCTGCAAGAGTTTCTTGAAGCTTGGCACTGAATACCATGGCCTGTCATATGATGCATTGACTGCCCATACGGCTTTCGTCTTTCTGCGCTACATGTTCATGTCAGTTGAGAAGCGAGATGATGAAGATGATAGAACAATAGGCGAGCTCTTTTATTGCATGGTAGACGAGCTTGCGGACATCACTTTCAATCACTCCCTTCAGATCCCGGTGGAAGCCATGTTCGAGAGTGTGAAAGAGATCTTCCAACCGACAGAAGAGCTGATGGAAAGGTTCACCAACGATTTCATTTCACGCCTCCCGAAGTACATGCAAGAAGCTATATCGCCATCACTAGCAGCTTAATTGAATATTTACTGGCTAAACTATTGAGTTTTCAAGGCTTCATAGTTCTTTTTGGTGTGGGAAGTTTAAGTAACACACAAGTATACTTCTTTAACATCACTACAAATCATACAAAAAGGGAGTCAAACTTTCTAGTTCGCCCCCCTTAAGTTAGTAATTAATAGCCGGTACTGTTGTTTTGATCATTGCCGGCTGCTGCCCCATTATCGCTGCCAGCCGTGCCAGTATTGCTGTCAGTTGTCGTGCTGCTTGAGCTCGAACTGCTGCTTGTTGACGTATCGATTGAATCAGTGCTTACCGTCTTGGTCTTGAGGCCCAGGGTCTTTCTGATCAAGTTGCTGATTCTTTGCCGTTCAGAAACAGAAATCTTCTGGTAGGAAACCCCGTCTTGCATGTAGCCAGTGCCGTGAGTGTAGTCAGTCTTCAAGTCCTTCGTGGCTGCCAGGTAGCTCTTCGCCATAGAAGTCATGTCACTGAAAGTCAAGTCAGTTTGCACTTGCTTGGACAGGGAGGAAATGAAGCTGGAGTTCAGCAGGGTTGTCGCGCTTTCAGCCTTCTTCAAGAGAGCTGAAAGGACTTGCCGCTGCCGCTTTTGCCGGCCGTAGTCACCTTCTGGGTCATCATACCGCATCCGGGAATAAGCCAGTGCCTTGGCCCCGTCCATGTGAGTCGTCTTCCCCTTGGTAAAAGTGTAGCCTTCATAGCTAAAGGAAAGAATAGGAGCAATATCAACCCCGCCGACCTTGTTAACGATGGTCTTCAAACCGCCCATGTTGATCAAGACATACGCGTTGATCGGGATATTGTAGTACTTCTTCAGAACCTTGGCTAATTCCTTAGCATTGCCGTAAGCGTAAGCCGCGTTCAACTTGGAAGGTGAATTTTCCGGGTAGTCTGGCAAGTTGACCTGCTGGTCTCTTTCAAAGCTGACCAAAGTTGTCTTCTTGGTCTTTGGGTTCAAGACCGCGACCATGATTGAGTCGGTCCGGCCCTTGTAGGTTCTGCCCAAGGCCCCAGTGTCCGTCCCCATCAAAAGAATTGCAATTGGCTTGGAGTTGCTGATAACAGAATTCTTGCTCCCGTTTTCCGCATCCCCCAGACCGCCAGACCTATAGGCAGTATCAGCCGCGTTCTTTACAATATTGTACTCATAGAAGGCAAAGCCGCCGATCGCTACCAGAATGACCGCCAGCACGCTCCAGAAGATCCGCATGGCCTTGTTGCGTTTCTTCCGCTTGCCGACTCTGGTATTTTTGTCCATATCATTATTCACAGTTTTCACCAGTATCCTATCTATATAGTGATCATTATCTCCATTATAATTAAGATCTCGTTAATTTGATACCATGACTTAGATTTTTAGCTTTTTTTAAAAAGTAGACCCGGCTTACAAAAAGTAAATTTCCGCCATTTTCCGCCTATTCCTTCTTTATGTAATCATGTTAGAATGTCAAAGTTGTTTGTTCTAACACTAAAGTGATTTTGTAAAGAAGAGGAATTTCCGTGAAGAAAGCAATGCAAAAATTAACGGCCCTCCTGCTGGCCTCAGCCAGCTTCCTCGTGGCCAGCCCCGCCAAGGCCAGCAGCCTGGCTGACCGCAACTACCAGGGGCAAAAAGTTATCACCGTCAACCAGAACCGGCCAACTTTTTCCAAAAAGGCCCTGTCGACTAAAAAGGGGGCCTGGCAGAGCTACCACAAGCTGGACTCTTTAAACCGGGCCGGGGAAGCCGATGCCCTGCTGAACAAGCGGCTCATGCCGGCCAAGACCAGAGAGCCCCTTTACTGGAATCCAACCGCCTGGCACAACAAGAAGATCGCCGGCGGCTGGCTCTACAACCGCAGCCACCTGATCGGCTACCAGCTGACCGGGCAAAACAATAACCCCAAGAACCTGATCACCGGGACCCGGCAATTAAACGACCCGGGCATGCTCAAGTACGAAAACCAGGTGGCCAGCTACATCAAATCCTCCAGCCGCCACTACATCCGCTACCGGGTCAAGCCAATCTTCCGCGGCCGGGAGCTCCTGGCCCGCGGGGTTGAGATGGAGGCCCAGTCCACTGGCTCTAACGCTGTCCGCTTCCACGTCTACATCTTCAATGTCCAGGACGGCGTCAAGCTCAACTATTCAAACGGTACCAGCGTGGTTACCGGCGCGGCGAAAAAGTCTGCCAAAAAGACAGTAGTTAAAAAGGCCGCTGCTAAAAAATCCACATCTTCTAAAAAGAAGATCAAGACTTCTACCACCGGCCGGATCGTCGGCAACCGCCGGTCCAAGATCTACCACGTTCCAGGCCAGGCCGGCTACCACATGAATTCAGCCAACGCGGTCTACTTCCGCACCGAAACTGAAGCCAAAAGAGCCGGCTACCGCCGGGCACTGCGCTAAAGCATATTTCTTGTATTTTTGTAAGGGTCTGTGTAGTATTGGCAGTAGGAAAAGGCAAGAGAGATGGACCTACCTTTTCCTGTAAAGGTTTTATATCATGCTCTTTTCTTATTGCATTTTTACACACACTCTTTTATCTTATTTGTACAGTTTTGGTACAATATGTTGGCATATCGTGCGACTCATTTCAAACACTTCTAACATCTTTCGCATTTTTTCGATTCCTTTCTATTCCTTTCTATTCATAAAATGCATCGAAGCCATGTGCCATTCCCTTTTACATCAAAGAGGAGTCCCAACCGCGGGTTGGGGCTCCTTTTTTTGCCCTATTCTGATTTCTTACTCGTCTGCTTTTTCTTCTTTTCCGTCTTCTTCACCGGCAGCGGGCTCTCTTCCAGCTTATTCAAACTGATCTGCCGAAGCAGCTTCTTGAAGTGGGCCTGGCTGCCGATTTTTTCTATTTGCCCCCGGTTCCCCTTGAACCAGTAAACGCCACTAGCGTCTGCAAAGAGGCAGACCATATCAGGACCCGCGTAAGCGCCGGTCAAACTTACTTCCGTCTTGCCAATCGCCACTTTTTTCCGGTAAAAATAGCGCGGCTTGGCCCCGCCAACCGGGAAATAGCTGGGCAAGCTGTTTAAAGTAATCTGGCCGTTAGCCGCTACCGCCAAACCCAGCAGGTCACTCACTGCCTGCCCGGTCTGGTTGTCGATCTTCAGCTGTAGCTTGCCGCTCTTTTCTTCTGTCTCCCAGACGTTTAATCCCGCGGCCGCGCTGGCTGCTGACAGGTCCTGGTTGGCCTGCTTAAGTGCCTGGTTTTCCTTGGCCAGGCGGGAATTTTTCTTCTTTAAACTGGAATTATCGCTCGCCAATTTGTCCAAGCGCTTTTTGATGCTGGAAGCTTCCTGGCTCTTGGTCCGGCTGGCTTGGTAGAGCTGGCCGGCCAGCTGGCTGTTTCTCTGGGTCTGCTTGGCAGCTTGCACGCTCAGCCAGATGCTGGCGCCCATGGCGACAAAGCCCACCACCAGGGCCAAGACCGTCAGCCAGGTCAGCCAATTCTTCTCCTTCATCGTCTTATCCCCCTTATATTTTTAACATCACTCTTTCATTATACTACTTCCTTTGAAAAGGCTTCCGCCCCCTGGATAAAAGAAAAAGGCGGGAACTTCCCGCCTTATTGAGCATCGCGCTCGGCAATATCGCAGCGCATCAGCTTCTCAATGATGTCAATATACTCCCGCGGCACCTGCTGGCCCAGATAGGTCAAACGGATATCGTGGTCGGTCAAGTCGACCACCCTGCGGTCTTCCTGCCCTTCCTGCACCAGCATTTCTACCGGCAGCCCGGCCAGAACGCTGTTCCTGGACACGCCAAAAATATTCGCTATCTTCTCAACAGCCTTCATCCGCGGTACCTTGCGGCCAACCTCCCAATTAGAGATGGTCTGCTTGCTTACTCCCAAGGCCAGGGCCAGCTCCTGCTGACTCATCCCCCGCCGCCGGCGCAGGTCTCGCAAATACTTGCCAATCATGTTCTTTTCCATCCAAAGTCACCACCTAACATAAGCATAACATAAGTTGTAATAAAATGAAATGTTTATGAGAGTTTTTGCCTTTTTTGAGAAAAGAAGAGAAAAGATAAAAAGAAGCCTGCTTCCGCAGACTTCTTAATTAACTTTATTACTTGGTCATTTCTGACTTCTTTTCCCGCAGCATCAAGGCGTCAACGGTTTCCCGGGCATCAGCACCGCGGTTGACCACGGCGTCAACGGCGAAGACGATTGGCATTTCCACGTCATACTTGTCAGCCAGTTCCAAGGCGGCTGGAATGGCGTTGATCCCTTCAACGACCATGCCGACTTCCTTCTTGGCTTCTTCAGCGCTCTTGCCCTTGCCGATCAAGTAACCGGCATTGTTATTCCGGCTTTCCTTGCTGGTGGCGGTGACAATCAAGTCCCCCATGCCGGCCAGGCCGTCAAAGGAGTCTTCCTTGCCGCCCATCTTAAGGCCCAGGCGCTTGATTTCCGCCATCCCTCGGATGATCAAGGCAGCCCGCATGTTGTCCCCGTAGCCCAGGCCTGAGCAGATCCCGCTGGCCAAAGCAATTACGTTCTTCAAGGCCCCGCAGAGCTCAACGCCCAAGCGGTCAGAGTTGGTGTAAACCCGCATGTTCTTGTTCATGAAGACATCCTGGACCTTTTCAGCCACAGCTTGGTCTTCACAGGCGGAAACGATGGTGGTTGGCAGGTCCTTGGCCACTTCTTCAGCGTGGGTCGGGCCAGACATGGCAACGTAGTGGACATTGCCATGCTTGCCGTCCTTGTTCAATTCGTCAGCGATGACTTCAGTCAAAGTTAAGAGGGTGTCTGGTTCGATCCCCTTAGCCACGTCAACGATGATCTGCCCGTCTGGAATAAAGGCAGCGGCAGTCTTGGCAGTTGAGCGGACGAAGACTGATGGTACGGCGAACAGGATGATGTCCTTGTCTTGGCAGGCTTCCGCAATTTCCTTAGTGAATTTAATTTCGTCAGGAATAACCATACCTGGCAGGTTCTTCTGGCGACGAGTTCTTGAAAGTTCGTCGACTTCTTGCGGCAGGGCTGACCAGACGGTCACTTCATGACCAGAGTTGCTGAGCATCCGGGCCAGTGCCATGCCCCAAGTACCTGCTCCCAAAACACCGATTTTTGCCATATTATTACCTCACTTAGTTTGTTGATTCCTATTCGCGGCGGCAAAACGGCCGCCACTGATCTAACCTATTATAGCACTCAGCCGGCAACTTTCTCTTTAACCCCAGCCTAATTATTAAGAAATTAGCCTTTGCCCGCGCAAAAAAAGACGTTTCCCAATTGAAACGTCCGTTAGAGAATAGCCATATTAAAAAGTGTAAACAAAAAGCAGCTATGCATTTATCTCCAAGTGAAAAACTCAAGAGTTTATTAAAAGCAAGCGCTTACTCTTGCATAGCATATTGTATGATGTAAAATAGTCTTTGACAAGGCTTTTTGTGAATTTAAACATTTTTTATGCATTTTTTCAAAAAGCGAACGATTTTTCCTAATTGCTTTCTCAGTAGCATAACATTTTATCAATTTGTAATAACACTATCCGCTATAGCATACTGAACAGTAGGATTATCCTTCAACAATTTAGACATATGTCTAAGCGAGGGAAATTATAATTAAGAGGATATTATATTATAACGACAATTAAGGCGTAATTCAGCAATGTTTAAACAGCTTAGGAAAGCAAACCAAAACGACTACTTGCTTATCACGGCTACTTTGATTTTGTTGGTCGTCTTCAACCTCAGCTTGCTCAGTTACGTCCAGGGACAACAGAAAGCAGCCGAGCGCGACCAGGCCAAGGACTATGAAGAGGCCTTGAAGTTCGCCGACGCAGCCTTGTATGAGGTGAAAATTGCCGGCAAGAACAATTTTGCCAGCTACAAGTCTAGCTTGACAGAGAAGAAGCACCACAACCAGCTGGGCCTGGGGTTAAGAGCCCTGGCGGCGGGCGACCCGACTCCCCTTTTGGTCATGCAGATGGATACTAAAGAAGCCATCTACGTTAACAAGAGCCTGCTGGAGCTGTTTGGCTGCGAATTGTCGTCAGAATTCTACGACTATTATGGCCAGTCCCTGCTCAACCTGATTTCCCCGGGCGACCAGGCCAGGGTCAAGGAGGAGTTTACGGACTTTGTTGAGTCAGCGGTTGATGAAGAACGCTTTAGGGGCGACTGCCAGATTTTGACGGCAGATGCCCGGACCCTGCGCGTCTTCTGCGACATAAAGTATTCTGTCAACCAGCGCTATGGCGCCTTGGTTTACATTAGTTTCGTCCTTAATTAACGGAGGCAGAAAAAATGGCTGAAGAAGAAAAGAAGTTGAACATCACTAACCTGCAGATTCTGGGCCAGGACGACAGCCCTCTTTTTCAAGGCGCGGGCAGCGAGGGAAAAAGCGTGACCTATCCCAAGAAGTTTGCCAACCACCCGGGCTTTTAAACGGTCAATTGCGGACTGCTTGGCTGACATGGAAAAGTACGTTTTCCCAGAAGTAAATAAAGACTAAAAAAAGGCTCTGCCATCGTGCTTGATGACAGAGCCTTTATTTTTGCTCAAATTAATTACTTAGCTGAGCTAGTTGAAGATGCTGAAGTTGACTTTGCGCTAGCCTTCTTTGCAGCCTTCTTAGTTGACTTCTTAGCAGTCTTAGCTGCCTTCTTGGTGTTCTTAGCAGCCTCCTTAGTTGACTTCTTGGTAGTCTTAGCTGCCTTCTTGGTGTTCTTAGCAGCCTTCTTAGTTGACTTCTTAGTAGTCTTAGCTGCCTTCTTAGTGTTCTTAGTTGACTTCTTGGTTGCCTTCTTAGCTACCTTCTTGGTAGCCTTCTTAGTTGACTTCTTGGTAGCCTTCTTAGTTGACTTCTTGGTTGCCTTCTTAGCTACCTTCTTGGTAGCCTTCTTAGTTGACTTCTTTGCAGCCTTCTTAGTGCTCTTCTTAGCTGACTTCTTTGCAGCCTTCTTAGTGCTCTTCTTAGCTGACTTCTTTGCAGCCTTCTTAGTGCTCTTCTTAGCTGACTTCTTGGCAGCCTTCTTAGTGCTCTTCTTGCTTGATGATGAAGCTGCTGAAGAGCTGCTCTTTGAAGCTTCTGATGAGCTTGAAGCCTTTAATGATTCTGGTGAGCTAGTCTTCTTTGATGGAGATTCAGCAGCAGTCTTGTTGCTCTTAACTTCAGTCTTGTTTTCAGTTGCGGCCAGAACTGGGCTTACGCCAGTAGCCAGCAGAGCAGCAGCAACAGTAGCTTTACCAAGGTTTTTCATTAAACGGTTGTTCTTCATAATACGGTTCCTTTTCCTATATCGGCATCAAAACAATTTTCATTACTTGCCCTTAATTATACTCAACTATTGAAAGATGTTAAGCAAAAAAATGAAGAAAATTAGAATTAAACTTTTATCCTCACTGAAGGCAAAATTATCCAGCTTATTTTCAAGTTAAAAGAGTTTTTAGCCTGTTTTTTCCACCTATGAACATTATATGATCGGTTTCTATATGTCTACACAAAAAAAGCAAAAGTTATATTTTTAATAAAAAAGTATAAACAAGAAGTATAAACAAAAAACAGCCCTGCTGCTCAGCAACAGGACTGTTAAAAGCTTTATTTTTGCTATTTTACTGCCGCTTTCACTCTTGCGCCCAGCCCCACATAAAATTATACAGTTCCAAATATTCAATACACCGGAAATAAAGGCTCATGGTGGTAATTGAAGACTGGTATGACGAGCTATTGGAAGAAAACAAGCTCTTCTTCACAATAGACTTCGTCAAAGACCTGCTAGATCAGGCATATAACTCACATGACGAAGTGGAAATGTGCGTCAGACTTGAAGAGATCATAGATATCTGTAAGGCAACTGAAAATAGTCACTTTATTTGGTTTGCACGTCTCTTATACCGCCATTTGAGAGGGATCTACACGTTTGCCAAATACGGGATATCAACTGGCAAACTTGAGGGTATTAACAATAAGATCAAGACCGAGAGACGTAAAGGGTATGAGTATCCAGATGATGAATGCTTCTCCCTGCGGTTAATGGAGAGCTATCACGGAAGGCTTCCTAAGTCTCTCAATCATTTACACAAGTTTTTATACTGAACCCTTTTAAGCAAAAACTGGCCAAGCGACGACTTTTCAGATTAATTTTCAATTATCAGACTATTCTTGTTTTTTTAGAGTTAAAATTAAATTAACTTTGGGAGAGGAGGAAAGACCATGCAATTTACCAAGCAATTTGAAGGAACTTTTGCCCAAGTCAAGGAACAAATCGACAAGTTCGTTGCTGAAGGCGGCCATATCGACGCGGTCATCACCGACCACACTGGCGAAAAGGTTACCGAAGACCACACCTTTGGCTACAAGATGCGGGTCATCGCTATCTGCAGCGAAGAAGAAAGCTAAATAAGCGCAAAAAGACGCCATCCCCAAATCGTGGGATGACGCCTTTTTTGTCTATAAATTATTCAACGCTTGGCAACTTAATGTCCACGTCATGTTTGTCAGTAACTACCGTCATGACCGTTGGGTCGTAGCCGGCTTCCTTAATGCCGTCCAGGTCAAACTCGATCAGAGTTTGCCCGGCCTTAACCAGGTCACCTTGCGCAACCTTGACGTTAAAGCCCTTGCCCTTAAGCATAACCGTGTCGATCCCGATGTGGATCAGCACTTCCGCGCCGGCCGTAGTCTTCAGGCCAATCGCATGGCCAGTTTCAAACAAGGCTGCTACTTCACCGTCAACCGGGGCCTTAACCACGCCCTCAGTGGGCACTACCGCAAAGCCTTCCCCCATGGCACCAGTTGAAAAAACTGGGTCGTTGACGCTTGACAAGGCAATCACCTTGCCAGCTACCGGAGCAGTCAAAGTTTCGCTCTTTTGCTTAGCTTCACTGCCTGGCCGTTGCTTCTTTTCAACCTTCTTGCCGGCAACCATTTCGTCATTGTAGCCCCAAACCCAGGCCACGATGAAGGAAATTACCAGAGCTGCCGCGCTGGACAGAAGAAAGGCGTAGAAGCTAGTCAAGTCACTTGGATTCTTCGGGTTGAAGAAGGATGAGAAACCGATCAAAGAACCAGTAAAGCCGTACATGGTCCCGTGCATCAAGCCAGTGATCAAACCGCCGACTGCTGACCCGATCAAACCGGAGATAAAGACCTTCTTAAAGCGCAGGTTGATCCCGTAGATCGCTGGTTCCGTAACCCCGCAGAAGGCTGAAACAGCTGCGGAGATCCCCAAAGTCTTGGTCCCCTTCTTCTTAGTCTTCAAGGCTACAGCCAAAACTGCCGCCCCTTGGGAAACCATAGTCACAGAAATAATCGCGTTCAATGAACTCTGCCCGCTTTGGGCAATCTGCTGGGCAACCAGAGGCACAACGCCCCAGTGCAAACCGAAGATAACCAGAACTTGGTAGAAGGCACCGATCAACAGACCCCCGATCCAGCCAGAAGCTGAAACAACCCAGTTGATCAAGTCCGCAATCCCGTTGGCCACGCCCTGGATCACCGGACCGGTAATCATCAAGGTAACTGCTGAAACCAGCAAGATGGTAATCATCGGCGTGAAGATCATCTGCAGGTAATCCGGCAGGTGGTCTCTCAGCCAGTCTTCCAGTTTCTTAGCCAGCCAGGCGGCCAGGATCATCGGGAAGATTGAGTAGGTGTAGTTCAAGAACTGGAAGTTGAACCCCCCCAGACTGAACATGGTCTTGTACTGCCCGCCCCAAGTAACCAGCTGCGGGTAAGTTAGGACCCCGCCGATTACCGCGGCCACGATTGGATCACCGTTCAGCTTTTTAGCAGCGGCGAAGCCAACCAAAATTGGCAGGAAGTAAAAGGCTGAGTCCGCCATAGCGCTGACCGTGATATAAGCCGTGCTCTTCACGTTCAAAAGGGCCCCTAATTGCGGCAAAGTCAAGAGGGCCAGGATCCCCTTGATGATACCGGAAGCAGCAATAACGCCGACCACCGGGCTCATGGAGCCAGTAATGAAGCCGATCAAGTTGCCAAAAGCTTTGGAAACCGGGTTCTTGCCATCATCTTCCTTAGTTTCGGCAGTTTCGGCTGCTTCGCCGCCTTCTGGCAGGCCGCCCAGTTCCGCCATCACGGCGTCGTAGACCTGGGTAACCGCGTTGCCGATGACCACTTGGTACTGGCCGGAAGCGTGCATTACGTCGATAACGCCGTCAGTTTCCTTTAAAACTTCATCGTTGGCCTTGCTTTCATCCTTAAGGTAGAAACGCAAGCGCGTGATGCAGTGAATCAAGCTGTTGATGTTCTCCTTGCCGCCGACGTTGGCGATGATCGTCTTCGCCAGGCCGCTGTAATCTTTCTTTGCCATATTCATTCTCCAAAAACCTTAGCGGCTGGTAACCGCTTTCTCTTAACTGCCTCTATCTTATACTTGTGCATACAAGTTGTCAACACTTTTTGTAAATTATTTTATTACCGGCATTGTTTCCGGTTTCTATCTTCAGATTATCTTGTACATACATGTTGAAAAGCCACCTCCGCCCGGCTATAATGGAGGCAGAAAAGAATTTGGAGACAGAAAATGACTGCCAAGCAAGACATGATTACCCAAGACCTGGCCGGCAAGATCCGGCACGGGATCTACACGCCCAAGAGCTTTTTGCCCAGCGAAAACGAACTGGCCAATCTCTACGGGGCATCCCGGAACACGGTCAGAAAGTCCTTGGAAGACTTAACCAGCCTGGGATTAATCCAGAAGATCAAAGGCAAAGGCTCGATCGTCCTCGACTTTTCCCGCTTAAGCTTTCCAATTTCCAGGATCACGACTTTTAACGAACTGAACCAGTCCCTGGGACTAAAAGCAGAGACCAAGCTTTTGGAAATCAAGGAAGTCAAGAAAGTTCCCGACGACTTCAGCTGCGACAACACGGAGCCTTTTATCAAGGTCAAGCGGCTCAGAATCATTGACGGTGAGCCGGACGTTTTGGACGTAGACTACATCTCCACCAAGTACGTCAAGGAAATCAGCCCGTCTGTGGCGGAACATTCCTTATATGACTACTTTGAAAACGACCTGGGCCTCAAGATTTCCTACGCGGTTAAAGACGTCAGCGTGCAGACCGTGAGCGAGGAATTAGCCAAGATGCTGGAATTGGACCCCGACCGGAAAGCCGTTTTAGTGAAAAGCATGGTCTACTTAGAGGACACCTCCCTCTTCCAGCTGACCGCCTCTTACCACAATCCCAACCGTTTCAGATTTATTGACTTTGCTCGCCGCAGCAAAATATAGGAGAAAAAACATGCAAAATCTAGGTCAAAAAGTCATCTACCAGATCTACCCAAAGTCCTTCTACGACGCTAACGGCGACGGGATCGGGGACCTCCGGGGCATTATCGAGAAGATCGACTATATCAAGAAGCTGAACGTAGACATGATCTGGTTCAACCCCTTCTATGTTTCCCCGCAAAACGACAACGGCTATGATATCGCCAACTACAGGGAGATCGATCCCCTTTTTGGCACGATGGCTGACTTTGAAGAGTTGCAGGCCAAATTAGCGGACATCGGCGTGGGCGTGATGCTGGACATGGTTTTGAACCACTGCTCAACTGAACATGAATGGTTCAAGAAGGCTTTAGCCGGGGATGAAAAATACCGGAAGTTCTTCTACCTGCGGCCCGGCAAGCCTGACGGCAGCCTGCCAAACAACTGGCAGTCCAAGTTCGGCGGCCCGGCCTGGTCCAAATTTGGTGACACTGACCTTTACTACCTCCACCTCTATGACCCGACCCAGGCTGATCTGGACTGGCACAATCCGGAAGTCAGAAAGGAACTGGAAGACGTGGTCAACTTCTGGCGGGGCAAGGGGGTCCGGGGCTTCCGCTTCGATGTCATCAATGTGATTGGCAAGAGCGAGGATCTGGTCGACTCCACTGACCCAACCGAAGAAAAAACTCTCTACACCGATACGCCAGTGGTTCACGACTACCTAAAGGAACTGAACCGGACGACTTTTGGCCAAGACGAGGACTCTATCACGGTTGGGGAAATGTCTTCAACGACTATCCCCAACAGCGTCCGCTACACCAACCCTAAGGAAAAGGAGCTGTCCATGGTCTTCACCTTCCACCATTTGAAGGTCGACTACAAGGACGGGGAAAAGTGGACTAAGACGCCGTTTGACTTCATGAAGCTGAAGGGCCTGCTCAGTTCCTGGCAGACAGGGATGACCGAAGGCGGCGGCTGGAACGCTGTCTTCTGGAACAACCACGACCAGCCTTGGGCCTTAAACCGCTTCGGCGACCCGGTCCACTACCGGGAAAAGTCAGCGGAAATGCTGGCGGCCACGATCCACTTTTTGCGGGGAACGCCATTCATCTACCAGGGAGAAGAACTGGGGATGGTCAACCCAGACTACCAGTCAATGGACGAATACGTGGACGTGGAATGCAAGAACGCCTACCAGGAATTGCTGGACAAGGGAATGAGCGAGGATGAGGCTTTTGCAATCATCAAGGCCAAGTCCCGAGACAACTCCCGGGTGCCAATGCACTGGGATGATAGCAAGTACGCCGGCTTCAGCCAGGTTAAGCCGTGGCTTCTGCCAACCCACCAAGACGAAATCAATGTCAAAAAAGAACTGGCTGAGGGAGAAGTTTTCGCCTTCTACCAGAAGCTGATTGCTTTAAGAAAACAGGAAGCAGTAATTTCTGCCGGCGGCTTCCGGGAAATCCTGCCGGATGACCAGCAAGTTTTTGCCTATGTCAGAGAGCTAGACGGGGAAAAGTTGGTTGTCTTCAACAACTTCTATGGAAAAGAAGCCGTGGTCTCCGTGCCAAGCGACCTGCAGGAATGCGGCCAGGTTCTTTTGGACAACTACCAAAGAGAGCTCAGCTGCCTGCCAAGTGAATTGAGCCTGCGGCCATACGAAAGTCTGGCCTTTAGAATTTAATAAAATGTGAAAATGCCTTGCAAGATTTAGACAAAAGTCTCATGTTTGCAAGGTATTTTTGCTAATATTCGTTATTTTTGGTATTTGATCAGTCATTAATGATATTTTTTGCTAAAATTATTTATAAGTACTTACTTTAATATTGTTCGTTTTGATTACAAGTAGAGGGAGTCCTCTTCTTATACCCAATTGAGTGTAATTTACAGAACTGTATATCGTTGTTTGAACGGTATATCTAATTTTTTGCCATAATGTATTTCTCTTTAAGATAAAAATATAGAGGAATGATAATTGTGAGCCACAAACACGATCCCAATTTCAACAGCAAATTAAACGGGAAAGAAAAGTTTAGATTTCGAAAATTATCGATTGGCCTGGTAGCAGTCGCTTTAGACACCAGCTTTTTTGTAGGTAGCGGGCAGCTGGTACAAGCTCTAGTACTACAGTTGAAGAAAGCACTAGCAGCGAATCTACTACAGAAGGAACGGCCCCTCCTGCTGATGAGCAAAAGCAAGCCGCTGTAACAAGCAGGCTACTGAACCAGCAAAAACCAGCGCGGCGACTACGGAAACCAGCATCCCGGAAAAGGATGTGACTGCTAAAAATTATCCATTTTATCCAATGCTAAACAGCAACGTTTCTTACCAATTCTTTATATAATGCCGGTATCAAAAGATTGGAAGGAAGAAACGATGAGCGAATACATGTCTATATCAAAAGCAGCTGAGTATCTTAACGTTGCCAAGTCAACTCTCCGCAATTGGGAAGCTGAAGGACTGATTACGCCGCTTAGAACTGCCTCCAATCAACGTCGCTACACTAAAGAAGTGCTAGATGAGGTTCTGTGCTGAATACAAGGAAAAGCTGAAGGTGCTCAACCTGGGTCTGGAAGACCGGTTGACTGCTAAAGTAGGTCTTCTATCCGGCGGGCAGAGACAGGCTTTGACCTTGCTGATGGCAACTCTGGTCAAGCCGAAAGTTCTCCTCTTGGATGAACACACGGCGGCACTGGACCCGAAGACGGCGGAGAAGGTCTTGAAGGCGACCGACCGTATCGTCGAAGAAGGCAAGCTGACCACGATTATGGTGACTCACAACATGAGGGATGCCATTGCCCACGGCAACCGCTTGATTATGATGAACGACGGCAAGGTCGTTTTGGACATCAAGGGTGAAGAAAAGAAGAAACTGACAGTGGAGAAATTGCTCCACCAGTTTGAAGTCGTATCTGGCGAGGAATTCGCCAGCGACATGGCAATTTTAGGTTAGAAAACAAGAAAACTGGCGATTTCCAAAGCAAGGAAGTCGTCAGTTTTTTCGTTTATTCGAAAAGCTGCCGGTATTCGCCGTAACCCGCTTCTTCCAGCTGGTCGTAAGGGATGAACTTGAGGGCAGCAGAGTTGATGCAGTAGCGCAGGCCGCCCTTGTCCAAAGGACCGTCGGTGAAGACGTGGCCCAGGTGGGAGTCAGCCTGGCGGCTGCGGACTTCGGTTCTTTCCATGCCAAAGGACTGGTCCCGGCGCTGGGTCAGCTTAACCAGAGGCTTGGTGAAGGCTGGCCAGCCGCAACCGGAATCGTACTTGTCCAAAGAGGAAAAGAGGGCTTCCCCACTGACCACGTCGACATAGATCCCTTTTTCGAAGAAGTTGTCGTACTCACCTGTATAAGGCGGTTCAGTTGCCGCGTTTTGGGTCACGGCGTACTGCATTGGCGTCAGCCGGTCTTTCAAATCTGCTTTTTCGTTCATCTTGGTCACCTCATCTATTTAGATAAGGCTATTGTAGCTTGAATAGATGCGCGAGGCCTTGATCTGGATCAAGAAATTAGTTAAGAGATTCCTTATTTTTGGCCTGTACCTCTGTAAAAGGCTTAATTGCTGACAAGTCACGGCTAAGATGCTTCTTGGCATCCCGCAAGTCAATGTCACTTTGCAGATTAAAGAAGTAAGAATCCGATACGCCAAAGAATTTGGCTAATCTGAGTGAAATGTCAGCAGTGATTTCCTGGCTGCCGTGCAAGATATCCTTGATTCTTGCAGCCGGCACATGGATGGCTTGCGCCAAGTCAGCAGCGCTAAGTCCTAACGGCTACAGGTATTCGTCATTGATGATTTCAGCAACTGTTGGCGTTTTGATAGATTCGGTCATTTTTTGCCTCCTTAAAATTATTTCTCTTGTACTGTTTGAGCCTATTCTACCTCATCCAAAGCATATTTTCTTGGAACATGCATTCGGTAGAGAACCCCCGTCACTACAGTATTCTTACACAGCAAACTTTTTGCAAACTAGCCACCGCTAGCGCCTTTCTAGAAGAAGATCTTGCCACAAAAGTTTTTGGCCGATTTTTGGGCAAACGAAAACCCCCTTGGAAATTGAGAGCATATTCCAAGAGGGCGTTTATATCTTTTAGCAGTATCATGCTTAGCGCATGGTGCGCTCGGCGCTATCTACCTTATTACCCATAATATCATATTTTGCCTGTTTAGTCCTATGGCTTGCTCTATTTTAGTGCCGCTTGGACGATTACCATGAATATGTGGATATGCCTAAAAACAAGCAAAAAAGCACCGGATTTCACATCCAGTGCTCTTAAAAATTGCTTAGTCAAAGAAGCCGTCAGCCTTCAAGGCCTTCAAGTAGCGGTGCACGGCGTCTGGCCAAGTTGGCAGAGGCTTGAAGCCGTTCTTTTCCAGCTTGCTCTTGTCCAAACGTGAGTTGAATGGCCGTACAGCCTTGGAGAGGCCGTATTCTTCCGTGGTAACCGGAGTTACCTTGGTCTTGTAGCCGGCCTGGCGGTAGATTTCCTTGGTGAAATCGTACCAGCTGATGTAGCCGGTCTTCGTGCCGTTTTCATCATAGCCGCTGGCAGTTTCTGGCAATTCCGCGTTAGTTGCGTGGTAGTAGCCGTACTTGTCAGTTTCGATCATGTCGACCAAAAGCCGGGCCAAGTCCAAAGTGTAAGTTGGCGTACCGATTTGGTCGCTGACCACCTTGACTTCATCATGAGTCTTACCCACGTTAAGCATGGTCTTGATGAAGTTCTTCCCGTTCAAGCCGAAGACCCAGGCGATCCGGACGATGAAGTACTTGTCCAAAGTTTCAGATACGGCAAGTTCCCCGCCCAGCTTGGTTTCCCCGTAAACGTTCATTGGCTTGTAGCCCTTGAAGTCCGGGTCCCATGGAGTAGTGCCCTGGCCATCGAAGACGTAGTCAGTGGAGATGTAAACCATTGGCACGTCTAATTCCTTGGCTACATTGGCGATGTTTTGAGTACCATTGGTGTTAACCTTGCGGACAGCCGCAGCCTTGTCGTCGTCTTCAGCCAGATCAACCGCAGTCCAGGCAGCGCAGTGAACGATCACGTCAGGGTTAACTTCAGTGATGGCCTGCTTTACGCCTTCCGCGTTAGTAATGTCCAAAGAAACGTAAGGAGCAGTAGTAACGGATGAGCCGTCAGCGATCCCGCTGTATTCCGGAGCCAAGTCGCTGCCAACGCCTTCGTAGCCGCGCTTAGCCAGTTCGTTCATCACGTCGTGGCCAAGTTGACCATTGACGCCAGTTACGAAAACCTTCATTTTTTCCTCCTAATTAAAACTTGAAAGTGTCCTTGAGGCCCAGCCACTTTTGGTCCCTGTCGGACAAAGTCAGCTTAGTACCGTCTTCCAAAGCGTAGCCGCTAGCATCAGCTGAGCCCGGGTATTCACCAACCAATTGCGGCCATTCAATCCCGATTTCAGGGTCGTTCCAAGCCATGCCGCCTTCATCGTTTGGGTGCCAGAAGTCGTTAACCTTGTAGCAGAATTCAGCCACGTCGCTCAAAACCAGGAAACCGTGGGCGAAACCTTCTGGAATCAAGAACTGCTTCTTGTTTTCAGCGGTCAGTTCCACCCCGTACCACTTGCCGTAGGTCTTGGAGTCGCTTCTCAGGTCAACGGCAACATCGAAGACATCCCCGCGCACGACCCGGACCAGCTTGCATTGCGGGAAGTGCTTTTGGAAGTGCAGGCCCCGCAAAACGCCCTTGGTTGAGCTTGATTGGTTGTCTTGGACGAAGTTGATGTCAAAACCAGCTTCCTTCATGTCGTTTTCGTTGTATGTTTCCATGAAGTAGCCACGGTCATCCCCGTGAACTGCTAGCGTAATCACTGCCAAACCTTCAATACCGCCGACATTCTTTTCAACTTTGATTTGACCCATTTTTTCTGACTCTTCTTTCTAAAAAATTAATACTTCAGCTTGCCTTCAGCCACTGCCTTGAGGTGCTGGCCGTAAGGGCTCTTGCCGTAGTGCTTGGCAGCTTCCATCAACTTGTCTTCGCCAATCCAGCCGTGCACGTAGGCAATTTCTTCTGGGGCTGAGATGCTTACCCCAGTCCGTTCTTCTACCATCTTAACAAAGTTGGAGGCGTCAACCAGGCTCTGCATCGTCCCGGTATCCAGCCAGGCGTAGCCCCGGCCCAAAAGCTGAACGTCCAGGGTGTTGTCGTTTAAGTACATCTCGTTCAAAGAAGTGATTTCCACTTCCCCGCGGACACTTGGCTTAACATGGGCAGCTCTTTCGCTCACGCCAGCTGGGTAGAAGTACAAACCAGTTACGGCGTAGTTGCTCTTTGGCTGAGCTGGCTTTTCTTCGATGGAAATAGCGTGGCCATCCTTGTCAAATTCCACAACCCCGAAGCGTTCCGGATCGTTGACGTAGTAGCCAAAGACCGTTGCCCGGCCAGCTTCCGCGTCCTTAGCGGCGTTTTCCAGCATGTCAGTAAAGCCGTTGCCGTAGAAGAT
Source organism: Lactobacillus leichmannii (assembly GCF_024701915.1). Classification (NCBI taxonomy): domain Bacteria; kingdom Bacillati; phylum Bacillota; class Bacilli; order Lactobacillales; family Lactobacillaceae; genus Lactobacillus; species Lactobacillus leichmannii. The sequence continues at coordinate 18,286 of NZ_QOCY01000038.1, forward strand.
GTTATCGCCCAAAACCATGGCGCAAGGTTCACCGTTGATGAAGTCTTCGCCCAAAGTAAAGGCTTGAGCCAGGCCATCTGGACTTGGCTGAACCTTGTAAGAGAGCTTGACGCCGAATTGTGACCCGTCGCCCAAAAGTCCCTTAAAGCGCGGAGTGTCAGCTGGCGTGGAGATGATCAAGATGTCCTTGATCCCGGCCAGCATCAAAGTTGACAACGGGTAGTAGATCATTGGCTTGTCATAAACAGGCAAAAGCTGCTTACTGGTAACCAGGGTTAATGGATACAGACGAGTGCCTGAACCACCTGCTAAGATAATTCCCTTCATTTTTTCTCTTCCTTGCCTCTTACTTCTCGTCTAAAACTTGCTTCTTGCCGTACATTTCCTGGTAGTAGTTCTGGTAGTCACCGGAGATGATGTTTTCCCACCATTCCTTGTTGTCCAGGTACCATTGGATGGTCTTCTTAATACCGTCCTTGAACATGGTTTCCGGCAACCAGCCGAGTTCGTCGTGGATCTTGGTTGGGTCGATAGCGTAACGTTGGTCGTGACCCTTGCGGTCAGTAACGTGTTCGATCAAGGAGTAAGGCTTGTCCAGGTAGTCGCAGATCAGCTTAACGATGTCGATGTTGTGCATTTCGTTGTGGCCGCCGATGTTGTAGACTTCACCAACCGTCCCCTTTTCCAAAATGAGGTCGATGGCCTTGCAGTGGTCTTCAACGTAAAGCCAGTCGCGGACGTTTTGACCTTCACCGTAAACTGGCAAAGGCTTGTCGTCCAAGGCTCTTTGGATCATCAATGGGATCAGCTTTTCCGGGAATTGGTAAGGGCCGTAGTTGTTTGAGCAACGGGAAATAGTTACAGGCAGGCCGTAAGTTCTGCCGTAAGCCCCAACCAAAAGGTCAGCGCTGGCCTTTGATGATGAGTATGGGCTGGAAGTGTGCAGCGGCGTGTCTTCGTGGAAGAAAAGGTCTGGCCGGTCCAGTGGCAGGTCGCCGTAAACTTCGTCAGTTGATACTTGGTGGTAACGCTTGATCCCGTACTTGCGGCAGGCGTCCATCAAAACGGAAGTACCGATGATGTTGGTTTGCAGGAAGATTTCCGGGTTTTCAATTGACCGGTCAACGTGGCTTTCTGCGGCGAAGTTAACAACAACGTCCGGGTGTTCTTCTTCAAAAAGCTTGTAAACGCCTTCGCGGTCGCAGATGTCCAGCTTGACGAAGCGGAAGTTTGGCTTGTCCATGACATCCTTCAGGGTTGACAGGTTGCCCGCGTATGTCAGCTTGTCCAGGCAGATGATCTTGTAGTCTGGGTGCTTCTTCATCATGTAGAAGACAAAGTTGGAACCGATAAAGCCGGCACCGCCGGTAACGATAATTTTCATGTAATGAACCTCCAAGTTCAGCTAGTCAAATCAATTTTTCTTGCTGACTCAAAGTATAAAACATGACGTAACGTAAGCTTCAATAGGGAAAATAAAATAACTGCCGTTTTTAAAAAACTGGCAGCTATTTGCGGCAGATAAAGGTCCCGGCGTCTTTAGTAATGTGGAAGCCCCCGGTGACCTCGTCTTCAACGAATTGCTTGAATTCCTGGTAGCGGTCCAAGAGAAGGGCGTTTTGGTTGCCGTGGCAGGACAAGATATAAGAAATAACGGGTTCTGCTTCACCTAATTCGATAGCGTCCTCGTAGCGCTGGCAGGTCACTTGGGCAAAAAACGGAGCCAGGATCTCTTCCCCGTTGTCTAAGCCAAAGCGGTCATAGAGGTTGACGGAAGAGAGTACGATTTGGGAGTTGAACTTCTGGACCAGGTCAGTTATTTCGTGCATGTGGCGCTTGCTGTAAGTTGACGCGCAGAAGCGGCCACCTTTTTTCAAAACCCGGCGGACTTCATTAATAACTTGGGGGATGTCATCGCAGTAAAAAAGCATGTGGTTGGCGACGACCAGGTCAAACTCTTCGTCAGCAAAGGGCAAGTGGGCAGCGTCGCAACGGTCATAGGAAAAGCGGCTGTCTTCGCCGATTTCCTTTTTGGCATCGGCCAGCATCCCTTCTGAAATGTCGGTCAAGATGAACTGGCAGTCCTCCGGCAGACGGTCGTGGCTCGTGGCCCAGAGTTCACCATTCCCACAGCCAATCTCTAAGATTTTTAAGCCAGGAGTCAAGTCCAGCTGGCGGGAAAGCCAGGGAAACCAGCCCTCCTTGTTCATGGAGTAGTCCCGGTGCAGACGGATCCGGGCAGAGATGTTGGTGGCGTTCTGGTACTGGGTCTTGAGACTCTGGGTCATGGTTGACCGGTGGAGCAGTTCCAGCATCCGGCTCCAGTCAACAGGCTTGCCAGCTTCCAGGGTTTGGGTGGTTGAGTCGATGGCGGCTTCAACGGCGGTCATTTCTTCAATCCGCTCTTCCACTAGGCGTCGCTGGATTTGGAGGGAATCCAGGAGGCGGCGCCGGTCGCTGGCCCCCAGGGTCAGGCCACGGATTTCCCCTAAGGAAAAGCCCAGGTACTTTAACAGGAGGATCTGCTGAAGCTTGGCGAAGTCAGCGTCACTGTAGCGTCTGGCCCCGCCCTTGCTTCTGGCTGAAGGCTTGAGGAGGTTCTGCTGGTCATAGTAGCGGATCGTTCTGACGGACACGTGGGCCCGCTTGGCGAATTCGCCGGATGTGTAGTAGTCGGTCATGGGAACTCCTTTCTGCCTTAGATTATAACCGATTTTTTCCAGGCAAAAATACCCTTGAGCTCGAGCTGGAGTTCAAGGGTAAAATTTTACAGATTCAAGGTGAAGTGGAGGGCGTTGTCGACCTTGCTGGCGATAACGTCGTATTCCAGCGGGTGTGGCCGGAAAAGATTGTCAATCATTGTATAAGTCAGACCCAGGCAAAAAGTTTCCACAAAGTCCTTGGCCTGCTGATCAAAATCCGCCCCTTCTTCTTCAATGATCTGCTTGAGCAAAACGGCAATATGGCTGGAAATTTCCCCGACCACATCAACCTCTGTCTGGCTTTCATAGACGCTCTTATAGAACTTTTTATTCAGTTCGATCCCGTAAAAGACCAAAAAGATGATACCTTCCCAGTCCAGGTAGCCGATATTGCTCTCGATATCGTTTTCCATCATCGACTTGATCGTATAGTCCAAAAGGTCAAACTTGTCCTTAAAGTTCTCGTAAAAAGTCTGTCGCCTAATCCCGCTTTGCTTCATGATCTTGGCAACACTGACATGGTTAAAGCCGTTTTTGGCCACATCATCTTTAAAAACTTGCGAGATGTGCAGCTTTAAACATTCTGACATTGGCTAACTCTCTATTTCAACAATGCCTGCAGGCCGCTAGCTAAAAGACCACCGGCGATTGGCCCTAAGACAGGAACCCAGGCATAAGCCCAGTTAGCCACGCCCTTGTTTGGCACTGGCAAAATCGCGTAGGCCAGACGTGGTGAGAAGTCCCGGGCTGGGTTCAAGGCAAAGCCAGTCGTTGGACCCAAAGCTTGACCAACAACCATGATTAAGAAACCAACAATTAATGGCTTTAAGCCTTGGGTGAAGTTGCCCAGGTTGAGCAAGGTGAAGATGAAGACAAAAGTCGCGATCGTTTCACTCAAGAAGTTGAAAACAGGGTTGTTGATGGCTGGGCCAGTCGCAAAAATCCCCACGCTGTTGCCTTCATCAGCCTTAGTCGCCTTAAAGTGCGGGTAGTAGTGCAGGATTACCAGAGCTGCCCCGACAAAGGCGCCCAGGAATTGCCCCAGCAAGTACGGCATTACCTGGCTCCATGGGAAGAAGCCGAAGGCCGCGAAACCAATAGTTACCGCTGGGTTGAGGTGACCTTGTGCGCCGAATTGGCCAGCCACGTAAACGCCGAAGGTTACTGCCATCCCCCAGGCCAGGGTGACGAACAGCCAGCCCTGCCCCTTGGCATAAGCCTTATTCAAGCTGATCCCGGCCCCGCAGCCGACACCCAGCACGATCAAAATCATCGTTCCTAAGAACTCTCCTAAAAAGCCGTTCATGTTAGTCATCTCCTTTAATCTTTAAAGGCGCCAGCTGGCTTTCAAGTTCAGCCAAGCCAACACCAGCCTGCAAGAGCGAAGCCGCCACATAAGAACCTTCGATCAAGGCTACGTCATAAACGCGGACCTTTTTCTCGGCAAACTCCCCAGCCATGTCCAGATTCATTCTAGCACTGCCCAGGTCGTAAAAAGCCAGCAGCTCGTCAGCAGAATTTTCTTCAATTGCCTGCCCAATCTTTTCCATACTGGTCCCAATATCGCCGTCATCAGTACCACCAGCAAAGGTAATCGGCACGTCAGCCGCTACCTGCTTAAGCAATTTTGGTAAACCAGCCGCGATTTCCGGCACATGGGACACGATCAAAATACCGTAAGTCATCTTATGCCTCCGCTTCCAGCAAAGCCGTGAAAAGGTAGCCGCTTGAAACGGAACCTGGGTCAAGGTGACCAATTGACCGCTCACCTAAGTAAGATGCCCGACCCTTCTTGGCTTGCATCGGTTTGGTGCTTTCAACTGCCTCTTGAATGAGATCGTTAGTTAAGTTGCCTTTAGCTAAAGCCGGTACGACCGCTGACCAGACATCAACCATGGTTTTATCGCCAGGTTCAGCGCCGCCCCGCTTCTTGATCCCCAAAAGGGCTGCTTCAGTCAATCTAGCCAGGTCAGTTTCACTATTGCTCAACTTGGCCATTTCCAAGAAGGCTGTCCCGTAGAGTGGACCTGAAGCCCCGCCGACCTTGCTGATCAGAGACATCGCCACCAGCTTTAAGGCTGAGGTCAAATCAGCTGGCTTTTTAGTCTGCAAGGCTTCTTCAACTGCTGACATCCCTCTGGCCATGTTATTGCCGTGGTCTCCATCGCCAATCGGGGTATCCAGGTCACTTAAGTAAGCCTTGTTGGCTTCGATTTTTTCCGCAAAAATTGCCATCCACTTGTCTAAAAGTTCAGTCGTCAGTTCCATTTTTTGTTTTTTTTTACCAAGCAATCGTCTTAACTGGGTAGTTCAAGTAATCCAGCCACTTGTCATCCACGATTTCCATCACCGTCAAAGGCTCCCCCCTACCAAGCAATCGTCTTAACTGGGTAGTTCAAGTAATCCAGCCACTTGTCATCCACGATTTCCATCACCGTCAAAGAAATACCAGCCATGTCGATCGAAGTCATGTAGTTGCCGGCCTTGGTGAAGACAGGCTTAATCCCTTTAGCACCCAGCCAGTCCAGGACATCCTTGCTGAAGATGTATTGTTCCATGAGTGGAGTTGCCCCCATCCCGTTAACCAAGATGGCGTACTTCTTGTCAGCAGACAGCTTCAGGCTTTCATCGATCTTGCTGAGCAGTTCCTGGGCCAGGTCCTTAGATGGCTTGATCTTTTCTCTGCGATAGCCTGGTTCGCTGTGAATCCCGACCCCATATTCAATCTCGTCATCAGCTAAAACGAAGCCCGGCTTGCCAACTTCTGGCACCGTAGCTGCTGACAAGGCAACACCAATCGTGTTGATGTGTGGCAATACTGCCTTGGCTAATTCTTCAATCTCATCCAAGCTGGCACCTTGGTCAGCAGCCGCACCTAAGATCTTATGCATAAAGACGGTCCCGGCCACCCCGCGCCGGCCTTGAGTGTAAAGGCTGTTTTCCACGGCAATGTCGTCGTCAACCACGATAGAGCGGACTTCGATGTCGTCCATAGCGGCCAAATCCTTGGCCATGTCAAAGTTCATCACGTCACCAGAATAGTTCTTGACGATCAAGAAGACGCCCTTGCCTTGGTCGGCTGCCTTAATGGCTTCGTAGATCTGGTCTGGAGTCGGGGAAGTAAAGACTTGCCCGCAAACAGCCGCAGTCAGCATCCCTTTACCAACATAACCAGCGTGGGCTGGTTCATGGCCGCTGCCACCGCCGCTGACCAGACCAACCTTGCCGGTCATTGAGTCCTTGTCGCTGCGGACTAAAGCAGCCGTGCCAGGGATCCGTTCAACGTATTGCGGGTACATTCCGGCTAGGCCAGTTACCATTTCTTCAACAACATTGCTTGGGTCATTAATTATCTTTTTCATCGGAAAATCCTCCTTACTTCTTCCAACTTGTTTAACCACATCATATACTGTAAGCGCTATCTTTTCAACGGACAGTTTTCAGAACTTGTCCGGTCAAGTGGATTAATTCCTACTCCCATCTACTTCCGCGCTTAAATTCCAGCAAGACCCGGTTGCCAAGCATATATAAAATCACAAAGTAGCCAGGGATGGCCCAGAGGGCTGCCCAAAAGACCGTCGCTCCAGGCCCTAGGCCTTTAGCTAAAGCAGCTTGGCAAACCAAGTAAGCATAAAGACAGTCCAGCAAACTGCTGGCCAGCTTTTTCCCGCTGGGCAAGAGGCGGGCCGACTTTTTCGCCAAAAAGTAACAAGCCAGACAAGTCACCAGGTCGGCAAGCAAGGTTGCCAGCGCCGCCCCTGCTTCCTTAAAGGCCGGGATCAGCAGGAAGTTCAAACTAACGTTAACCACAGAAGCGATGCTAATTGCAAGCAAGGCCGCCTTCTCCTGCCGGGCCGGAACTAAAACCGCCGCCATGTAAAACCAGCCCAATAGCGAGAAAACCAAGGCCAGGCCCAGAAGCTTCATGGCCCCCGCGGCCGGCGCAAAATCTAAGTCCGCGGTTAAAATGACAACCTCCTCGCCTAAAGCAAACAAGGCGCATGCAGCCGGCAAGGCCAGCATTACTAGCAAATCCGCGATCTGCCGGGCCAATTTTTGAAAAAATTCTCCGCCCTTTTGCCCATATAAGCAGGCCAGACGTGGCACGGTCACGACGATCACAGCACCTAACAATTGCTTAAGCAGGGCCGTAACCTTGCTGGCCACCGAGTAAAGGCCTACATAATAGTCGCTGGTCATCACTCCCAGCTGGGCTACATCCGCGCTTACGTAAAGCAGGTTGACCAGAGAGTTGGCGAATAAGACGAGGATGGGCAGGAGGTGCTGTTGCCAAGAAAAGCGCCAGGTGAAAGACCAGGTGCAGTACTTACGCAGCCGCAGAAAGTTGATCAAGTTGGCCCCCGCGCTGCCCACCACCGTAGTCCAAGCATACAGCAATAAATCACTTTTATCCTTGACATATGTCAAGAGCAGGATCAGAGACAAAATTTGAAAGCAGATGTTCCGCAGAGCCAGGTAGCCATATTCTTCGTGAATCGCGTAAAGCCACTCGCAGCCCAAGGTCGTAAAAATAATTCCGGAACTAAGCGTCCAAATCAGCGGTCCATATTCCCGCAACTTGCTGAAAAAAAGAAGACAGGCCGCCAGACCTAAGTAAGCCAATAGCACTGCCCAAAGCACAAACGAGGCGGCTGAGAAGGCTGTCAAGAACTCCAAGAAGGCACAAAAGAAAGTAAAGAGCATCTACTCTGAGTTTGTCTGGATCTTAGGAATCTTTACAACAATGTCCTTTGCCATGATGGGCTCCGTCGAGATTCTTGGGAATCTGTCTAGCGCTTCTCTTCTCTAGGATATGCTTTCATAGTTGGTAGCGTGTACCTAATCGTCATCTACTTGATAATTTTGATGCTGTTTATCGGCATTAAGAAACTGTTTGCTGATGGGGAATATCAGATTGATTTCAAATTTTGCATATTGCTTTCGATAGTTTCCATTATTGCTAATTTCCCAGGATTTTACAACTCAAGCCATACGGCTGACAGATTTTCTGCCAGCCGTATTTCTTTTATGCA
>NZ_QOCY01000039.1:0-11091 GCF_024701915.1 Lactobacillus leichmannii
GAATCCGCTAGAAGCCAAAAGAAAGACAAAGGATGACCTGCACCAGAACAAGACCGATAAGCTTGATGCCTTGTACCTTGCCAAGCTGCAATCTGAGCACCCGCAGCGGCTGGCCTACGTTCAAAGCGAAGAATATCAAGAATTGATGGCCAATAACCGTATCTATGAGCAGGCTTCGCACGATCTGATAACCAACAGGAATAGACTGCACAAAGCCATTCAGCTCACTTTCCCAGAGATTGAGCACTTAATGGTTAATCCGAGAGGGAAAAACTACTGGAGTATTGTCCTCAGATTCCCACATCCAGATATCGTACTAGAAACAAAAGAAGCCGATATCATCGACTTCTTAAAGGGCTTAACCGGTATTGGTAAAAAACGCGCTAACGACATAGCGCAAAGTCTTATTTGGTTGGCTAAAGTCGCATGCCCAGCTGTCAAAAAGAACAGTGCTCATATTCGTGGCCTCAAAATGGCTATTAACAACATTCTGAGCGCTGAAGAAGAGTACCAGAGTGCTTTACAGGAGATGGCAAAGCTGGCTCCTAAACGGGATCTGGAGATCCTCACAAGCATTCCAGGCATCGGCGAAAACACTGCTCTAAGAATCATTAGTGAGCTTGGGGATATCAGACGTTTTAACAACCCTAGCCAATTAAATGCCTTCGTTGGTGTTGATCCTCAAGTTTATGAATCTGGCAACCTCACGGCCCACCTGTCAATTTCAAAGCGTGGGACGGCTATTGGCAGAAAGGTGCTGTACTTGGCCATAAACCAAATTCAGTCGGCTAAGAAAGCGGGAAACCCTTGTCATATTGCGGATTATTACGAGAAACGAAAACGGTCTTCTGAGACTGCAAGTCACAAGAAGGCCGCTATCGCATCGATCCATAAATTATTACGGACGATCTTCGCTTTAATTAAGAATGATCAATTGTATAGCTATGACGTAGCCAAACATAACCAAAGACTTTTGTCATAAAAATTGATCCAATAGATATTATAACAGCCTCTTTTTTGAAATTACAGAAGGTGGCTGTATTTATCATGCCCTAAATCAGATATTTAACTCGATTCTCCGGGAACCATTTCCCGATTAGGCCCTTATTTCAAAATAAAATTGCCTAAAATCGTTGATAACACTTGACTTAGAGTAGAAAAATAAAAAGACCGGCCTTAGTCGATCTTTTTAACGTCTTTAATATTTGATTCACTGGAAATGTAGTGGGGCCGGCGCTTGCTTTCCATGTAGATCTTGGCCAGGTATTGCCCCATCACGCCCAGGCTGAGCATGACTAGACCCCCGATGAAGATCACCACGCAGATCAAGGAAGCCCAGCCGGCTACCGGGTCCCCTTTGATCAACTTGCGCAGAACGATCACGATCAGCATGATAAAGGACACCCCGGTCATGAAGAAACCCATCCAGGAAGACAGGTTCAAAGGCACCAAGGAGAAGTTGATGATCCCGTCAATGGCGTACTTGAACAGCTTCCAAAAGTTCCACTTGCTTTCCCCGGCTACTCTTTCCACGTTCTCATAAGGGAGCCAGTAGGTCTTGAAGCCAACCCAGCCAAAAATCCCCTTGGAGAACCGGTTGTATTCGCTCATCTCCACGATCGCGTCGACCATGTCCCGCTTCATCAAGCGGAAGTCCCGGGCCCCGTCGACCACGTCAGCATCAGAGATCTTGTTGATGATCTGGTAGAACTTGCGGGCAAACCAGCTTCTGACCGGCGGCTCACCCTTCCGGTCCTCCCGCCGGGTGGCCACGCTGTCATATTCACCGGAGTCCAGGATCTTGATCATTTCCGGCAGAAGGGCCGGCGGGTCCTGCAAGTCGGCGTCCATCACGGCCACATAGTCCCCGCTGGCGTTGACAAAGCCCGCGTACATGGCAGCTTCCTTGCCGAAGTTTCTTGAAAATGAAATGTAGAAGACGTGGGGATCCTTAGCGGCCAAGTCGCGCAAGATTTCCAAAGTCTTGTCCTTGGACCCGTCGTTGACAAAAATCAGCTCGTAGTCGTCGGGCAGTTTTTCCAGCACCTCATGCGCTACCGGATAAAAAAGAGGCAAGGCCGCTTCTTCATTGTAGCAAGGCACGATAATTGAAATCTTTTTCATGTTTTTACTTCTTTTCTTCTCTCTTCTTGAAAAAACCTCCGCGCCAAAGCAGGCCCCAAACGACTGCGGCAAATTGCCCCAGCAAAGAGACTGCGATGGCCAACTTGATCCAGAACGGCGTCTGGAATTCCAAGTAGGCGGTGTTGGTGCCCTTGGTCTTTTCGGGAACCGTTGGGGCGCCAACCCGGTTGCGCTTGTACTTGGTCAAGACCTGCCCGTTGACGGTCAGCTTGGACTGCTTGTAGGTAATGACTGGCAATTGCTGCTTGTGCTTGCCCTTCTTGGCCTTCCAGGTCAATTTCAAGCCGTGCTTGACCGTCTTTACCTTGACATTGCGGTTGTGGTTCATGACGGACTCGCGGTAAGCGGCGGTAATCTTAGAGTTCTCCATCGTATAATACTGCTTCCACTTGTAAGTATACAAGTGGCTTGGCACGTCAGGCTCTGGATCCCACTTGTAGACCGGCAGGTAGTCCGGAATGGCCTTCTTGGTCATGTCCAGGAAGGCTTGCAGGTCATGGGCGTGGGTGGCCGCGTTAGTGTCCACCAGCGCCTGCTTGCGCCGGTCATCCAGCTTGACTGGGTGATAGACACCGTAGTCTTCCATCGCCTTCTTTTTCTTCTTGCCTTTCTTCTTGCGGGAGCTGGTCTTTTGGGTCTCTTCGCCGAATTTGGTGTTCCGGCTGCGGCCAACGTTGTTTTGGTAGCCAGCCCAGGCATTGGAGGTCAAGGTGATGACCAGACAGTCGGCTGCCGCGAAAGTCAGCAGACCGAGCGAGGCATAGGCCGCGATTTGGACCCACTTTTGCTTGTGATGCAGGATGTGCTCAAACGAAAGACCCAGCCCGACGATCAGCAAGGGGTAAGCGATGCAGACGAAACGGGATGGGAACTGAATGAAGCGGGCCAAGGCCGGCAAGTGGTTAGTGATCCGGTCCCATTCAACCAAGCGGGAGGCCAGAAACAGCCAAAAGCCGCCATAAAGCGAGACGACGACGTTGGCCTTGCTTTCCTCGCGCGTCCAGATCGCGTAGATAACCTGGGCGATAAAGGTGTAGGCCAGCCAGAAAGTCAAGCTGGCTCGCAGGTTGTGGGTCAGAATTCTGAACGGGTGGAAGGCCACCGTGGTGTGTTTCAAGTGGACCGCGTTTTCCAGCATCCTCATTGTTGCCGTTGGCGCCAAGTTATTGGTCGTGGACATCCAGTACAGAGGCAAGAGGGTGTTGACCGTCAAGAAGATGGTTAAGAGCACCGCCTTCAAGGTGTTCAGCAAAATCCCCCGCTTGTTTTCGCGCTTGATGATGGCATAGAGCCAGGCTGGCACTAGGAAGGCCATGTACATCAGCGCCGTGAGCAGGTGGACTTCCAAGGCGACCGTCATCAGGATGGTCAGCTTGATCCAGTGGATTGGCTTCTCTTTATCATAGAACATGTCGCAAGCGACCAAAATCCCGTAAGGCATCAAGGCCGCGCCGATGCCGGTGAAGTTGGAGCCAGACTGCCAGCGCGGCAGCCAGCCGATAGTCATGTAGATGATCGTCACCAAAACGGCAACGCTGCCGCGTACCTTAAAGCGGTGCACGGCCCTATACATCCCCACGCCCCCGACCGCGAAGACCAGGAAGCTGGTGATAATTTGATATCGGTACCAGGTCCTGACCGCCAGCAGCAACAGCCCGTTCAAGTAGGCAAAGGCCGGGCCGTAAAGCGCGTTGATTACCCGGCCTGACTGGTTAAACCCGTACAGGGTCATGAACCAGCTAAGGTTGCCGTTTCTAATTTGCTCCTCGGTTTCATAGAAGCGGTTGAAGTGGAAAATCGTATCGGAACCGATAATGATGTTCCCTGTTCGCATCTGCCGGTAGGCCAAATAGGCGGCAAAAAGAACGACTACCAAATACGGCCAACAGGCCGCATAGTTGATCTTTTTGAGCTTTTTCATATTTATAGTCTCTTCCCTTTCTTCGACTGATCCGATGGCAGGGCGTGCCAAATAAGCATATATCCAAGCTTGCGCTTTTTATTTTCTTCTTGCATTTCTTTTTCTTTCCCTTTCGTCGTTAAAAACAAGCTTTATGTTTACACTTCACCCAGTCCAATATCCAACTAATACAATCACCACTAACTCTAAGGATAAGCATTTTCATTTTCACGTGCAAACCTTTTCAACATCTTTTAATGTCATTTTAAAAAAACTTTACGCATATATATTATAAAAAAGCCATAACGGCTATTTTGTACAATGAAAAAATATCTCTGGATACCAAAAAAGCAGCTGTTACTGACTAGCTGCTTCTTAGGTAGTGTATATGTATGTTGTGTATATCAGGGAAAGAAAAATATAAGAAATATGAGTTATAGACAAGTTCTTTCAGCTCGTCTATGCTTTTTATACTACACAGTAAATTTGAACAAAATATGATACTAACGTTGCTCTTCAGTGAATTTTCCAGCTGCCATTACAGGGAAATTTCCTCACCGTTGACGCTGATCTGGTAAGTCAAGGCAGCCAGGTCCACCCGGAGAACCGCTTCCCGGTCCCCAGCCTGGTTGATCCGCTTTAAGACAATCTCATGCTCGCTTGGAGCAGCAACTTCCAGCCGGCCATCCAGGTCAAAGGCCGCTTCAGTATTTCTAAATTCCAGCAATTTCAAAAGCTTGGCAACGACTGGCCGCTTAACTTCCTGGTCAATTTCTTCCAGGCTGTAGTAGTGGCGGTTGATGTTCCGGCCTTCCTTGGTCCGTTCCAGCAGGTCCAGGTCGTTTTCCCCGGCCAGCAGGCCAACATAGTAGATTTGCGGAATCCCCGGGGCAAAAACTTGCAGCAGCCGGGCCAGGAAGTACTTTTGGTCATCATTGCCCAGGGCTGAGTAATAGGTCGTATTGATTTGGTAAATGTCCAAATTGTTGTACTCAGCTGAAGAGTATTTCCGCTTGACGTTAGCCCCGACCTTGTATAGCTCCTGGGTCGTGTAGTCAATTTCCTCATCAGTCAAAATATCCTTGGCGTCAACCACCCCCAAGCCGTCATGGGTGTCCAGGGTAGTAAACTGCTTCATCGGGCACTGCTTCAGCCAGGCGGCCAGCCTTTGGCTCTTGCCAGTATACAGGGAATAGAGCAGGACCATCGGCAGGGCAAAGTCATAGATAAAGTAGCCATGCTCGCTGACCTTGCGCGGCAAGCTATAGTGTTCATGGATTTCCGGTAAAATTTGCGCGTCTGTTCCAGCCAGGTCCTGGCGGACTTCATCCAGCAGGTCCCAGATTTCAGGTTCAACGAAGAAGTCGCTCGTGTCCAGTTTCTTAACCGCGTAGGCAAAGGCATCCAGCCGGATCAAGCTGGCCTGGTGCTTGACCAGCTGCTGGAGGGTTTCCTTGACAAAACGCTTGGTAACTTCGGTCCGCACGTCCAGGTCAATCTGGTCGGGGCCAAAAGTATTCCACATTTTCTCACGGCTGCCGTCCGCGAATTCCAGCTCTTCCCAAGGCGCCTTGTCCTTGCGTTTATAGATCAAGTCAACATCTGCCTGAGTCGGCCGGCCGGCTGGCCAGAACTTATCCCAGCTTAAGAAAAGGTCCCGCCAAGGACTCTTTTCCTTATTCTTTTGCAAGTCCAAGTAATAGTCAGAGTGAGCTGAGATGTGGTTGATCATGAAATCAAACATCAAATAGTATTGCTCACCCAGCTTTTCTACATCAGACCAAGTACCGAACTCTGGAGCAACCTTTTCATAAGTCATCGGTGAGAAGCCCCGGTCCCCATGAGACGGGAAGAACGGCAGCAAGTGGATCCCGCCGATCGCCTTGGAGAAGTAGCGGTCCATCACCTGGGACAGATCCTTCAAGTTATGGCCAAGACTGTCCGGGTAAGTAATCAACATAGCTTTGTTTTGCAATTTCATTTTTAAACCTCTTTTGTTTTTGTTAAAGCGCTTTATTTTCTTGCTGTCTCCAGTTTACAAAGTCCTGGCCGGACTTGGAATTTCCCCCTGTTTTTTTGCAGAAAAAGTCTAGCGAAAGCCTTATAATATCTGGTATCAAAGCAATTATTTCTTGCAGTTTTATTAGAAAAGAGGATGCATGAAAGTCACCTTTACCGAAATCGCCAAGCTGGCGGGAGTTTCCGTGCCCACCGTTTCCCGCTACTTCAACCAGCAAACCGTCAGTCCCCAAAACCAGCTTAAAATTGCCCAGGCGGCCAAGGCCCTGCACTACAAGCCAAATAAAGCTGGCTCCAAGACCGTCCTGGTCCTCCTGCCCACGGTTACCAACCCGCTCTACGCTGAATTTTACGAAGCCGTCCAGGGGAATCTGGCGCAGCTGGGCTATGACTGCCAGCTGCATGTTGGTCAAGATGACAACTTCCTAGCCAGTTTAAAAAGCAATAAATTTAGCGGTCTGATCACCAGCCTGCCGGAAACGCCCCTGTCCTTGACCAGGCAGCTGCCTACTGTCTCCTTTGACCGGCCTATTTCCCGGGAAATACCCATGGTCAGCTGTGACAATTATGGCGGCGGACACTTGATTGCCCAAACCGTCCTTAAGAGGGGAGCCAAGGAAATTCTAATCTTCTGCGGCAGCCAGCAAGACCTCTCCCCCATCAATGAGCGCCTGCGGGGCATGATGGATTGCTTCCAAAAGCGGCAGACCAAGTTTTCCACGGCCTACCTGGACTTTACCGCGGGCAACCTCTTTAAGCAGGTCCAGCTGGCCAAGCTGCTGACCGGACAAAAGTACGACGCCATCTGCTGCAGCGATGATATCACCGCCTTGCTGGTCAAGCAGCGAGTCCGCCAGCTGAGCTACCAGCCTTTGGTAACAGGTTTTGACGGCTCCAATTTTGTCCGCAATTTTTTTCCGGACCTGCTGACCGTTAAGCAGCCGATTAAGGACCTGGCGGCCCTGACCTGCCAGTTGCTCGACCAGCGCCTGCGCCGGGGCCATTTCCCCAGCGGCCATAAACAGGAATTGCCGGTCACTTTGCTAGATTTGTGAACTATTCACTTACTTTTCCCTAGAAAGTTTGTTAAATCTAGCGATAAAAACGCATTCATGCTCAAAAAATCACGATTCCCTATATCTTTTTGCCGGCTATAGGTATATAATTATTAGCTGTTATGTACCTTAAAAATTATCTACTGCAAGGAGAATAGGATTTTGATACACAACTTGTTAAATGAGTTCCTGTCTACCGGGCTCATGATTCTTTTCGGTGTTGGCGTGCACTGCGATGACGTTTTGAACAAGACCAAGTACCACGGCTCAGGCCACATTTTCGCCATTACGACCTGGTCATTTGGGATTACCGCCTGCCTCTTCATCTTCGGCGGCGTCTGCATGAACCCAGCCATGGCTCTCTGCCAGGCTATCCTGGGGATCATCCCATGGTCCAGCTTCATCCCTTACACTCTGGCTGAATTCGCCGGTGCCTTTGCCGGTGCTCTTCTGGCCTACTTCATGTATGCTGACCACTTCAAGGCTTCCGAAGACACCATCGACGGCGTGGCTACCCGGAACATCTTCTCCACCAACCCTAACCTGCGTAACCTGCCACGGAACTGGATGGTCGAAATGATCGCCACTACCATCTTCTTGAGTGGTATCCTGGCTATCGTGGCCAACTACGAAAAGTTCGGCTTTACTCCACTCCTTGTGGGTCTCTTGGTATGGGCAATCGGTATGGGCCTGGGCGGTACTACTGGCTTCGCCATGAACCAAGCCCGGGACTTGGGCCCTCGTCTGGCTTACCAAATCCTGCCAATCAAGAACAAGGCCAACAACGACTGGCAATACGGCCTGATCGTACCAGGTACCGCGCCATTTGCCGGTGCCGTACTGGCTGCCATGTTCGTCAAGTACTTCTTGAAGCTGACTTTCTAATTCAAGAAATATTGAACGTAAACATAAAAGAAAAAAGCGCTGGACCGCGACGTCCAGCGCTTTTTCGCGTAAAAAATAGATATAGATGCGGCCCGGAGACCGCGTAATTTGCTTGTCTTGGAAAGAATAAAAAAAGGTATGGAATCAATAGATCAAGATCTCTTGATCTATGGCTTAAATGATAGGGGGGAAGTATGAATGTTCTATGACGACTTTCTTGCTTTTCTCCTATGAAAACTTTTATTTTTTACCTTGATTGACTCCCTAAATCTGCCCTTAAACAGCCGTTCTTACATTTTCTTCAAAGTGTAAAGGGCGAAAAAACGGGCTTGCTGCCTCCTTGCTCCTGGTCAGCACTCCTTTGGCAAAGCCCTTAAGCTAATACTTGCAAGGCGCCGAGCAAGAAAAAATTAAGGAGTGCGAAAAAATGAACATGCGAATCAATCAAGCAATGGACCAAGCCTGGGAAAGGCGGAAATTAGTCGCCGGAGCCTTGAAAACGGCCCATGTCTACCGGAAGTGTGCCGATTACGAGGACCTTTTTCAAGAAGGCCTGATCGTCTACGCCCAATGCCTGCAAGAAATGGCTGACCAGCCGCAAGAAGAAGCTGACAAGCTGGCCTTCCGCAAGGTCTACTGGCGGATCCTTGACCTGCTCCGGCAGAAAAAGCGGCAAAGAGACCACGACGAACCACTGCTGGCTGCCGCCTTTGTTGGTCAGGCCGACCAGCACAATCTGCTTCTTAAAGAAGCCTGGAAGAAGCTGTCGACTAGCGAAAAGCTGCTTTTAGGCCAGAACATCCTGGCTGGCCGCAGCCTCAAGGAAACGGCCGACTTAATGAATATTCCCTACCGGACGGCCAGCCGGATTAAGAAGCAGGCCCTGGAGAAACTCCGCCGTCAGTTAGCCTGAATTATTATAAAGAAACAAAGCAAAGCCCCCGCGACCGCGGGGGCTTTTCGTTATATTCTGAATAAGAGCTTTTTCTCAGCCTGCTTTAAGGCATAGTCTAAATCATCTGGTAAAAGAGGCAGGCCGAGTTCATCCAGCAGGATCTGCTTTAAGACTGCCTTCTCCTCTGCCTTGATCTCAGCCAAAAGCTGCCTTAAAGAGGGGATCCGGCCAGCCAGGTCGGCCTCAACCGCCTGCTGGTAGCTGGGTCCATAGAGCAGGTTCCAGTCACCCTGTCTGCAAACCGGGCAGCCCACCTGCCCAGCCAGGCCATGAAAAAGGCTGCAGTAAAGGGCGTTGTGCTCAACCGCTTCTTTCACTTGCCGGCTGGCATTGGCATAGCCGCGCTTCACCTGAAAGAAATAGCAGTTGACCCCGGCCAAGTCGGTCATGAGCAGCCCTCCCTGGCAGGCTTCCATCCCCCGCATCCGCTGCAGGGCCACCAGGTCCACCAGGCCGGCGTGGAAGGATTCCGGGGAAAAAATTGCCCCATGCCCCGCCGAAATCACGTGCTGCTCCCGGATCCCCAGGAGCTTGTAGAGCTTGTCCTGCAAGGGGTAGCCGCCAGGCAGATCCTCGTTGACGAAGTGGGCCAGCAGGGTCTTGGTCGTGGCTCTTAAGACGATCTCCCCCTGCTTCCGGTCGACTAGCAAGGTCCGGTAAGAAGCAGCTGGCCCCAGGTCATAAGCCAGAATAAAGTCCGGTCCCAGCCGGTACTTGTCCAGCTTTTTGGCCTTGATTTTTCCTTCGGCTAATCCTGCCTGGTAATACTCCCGGCTGTAGACCGTCATCATTTGAAGGCCTCGTGGCAGACTAAATTCCGCCTTAGGATCGTCTTTAAAGGAAGCGCAGCAAAATTTTTCGATCTTGCTTCTGGCTCTTTATCCTTGAGCAGGTAGCGCAGGACATAGTAGATCCGGGGATCTCTTTTCCCGCTAGAGATTTGAAACCCCGCCAGTTCCACGCCTGGTCCGTAGTGTTTGCCGAAATATTTCTCTTCATACAAGGGACCGAAGAGGTCAAGCCAGCTTCTGAGTTCTTCCCCATCCACTTCTTCTCCCTGCAACAAGGCGGAAAAAGCTGCAGGCTGTTCTTTAAGCCCGGCAAGGTCGTTGATATGGACCAGTTCTGCCGGGAAAGTATTGGTCAAAAAGCAGGCGTTGTTGCGGAAATAGACCCGCGGCCCGTGAAAAAGGACGTATTTCTTAGCCTCTTCAGTCTGCAGGAGAGCCAGCTGGTCAGCCGTCAAGTCCCGGACCCGTTTCCTTTTCTTGGCAAAAAGCTGCAGGAGCAGCCAGGCCAGCCGGTCAGCATCAGAAGCCAGCTCCGGCTCAGTCAGCAAGACCCGTTTGACTTCTTCCTGGAAATTCTTTTGCAGTTCACCCAGGGCCTGGCGGATTAAAGGGACGTCAGCTGGCTTGATCACATTCTTTCTTTGCTTGTCCAAGAGCAAATCGCTCAAACAGATTCTCTTGCTCTCCAGCTCCCGGCCCAAACTGGCCGACCAGACCCGGCCAGCCAGCAGCTGCTTAAGTGCCGCTTCAACTTCTTCCATTTTTCCTTTCCCTGTATTCAAAACAACCTACTTAACTGTGGATAGCCCTTATATTATGAAGAATTGAGGGCATCCATTCCAAGTTAAAAATATAGCATACTCCCGCGTTAATTAAAAGCGCTAACATCTGTTTTTTTAATCAATCCCTTTTACTCTGCTTAGCCCTATTGTTAAGGCAAATGAGTTATTATATTAATTAAGAAACATATCGTATTTTATAGGGAGCAAGCCATGCAAATTACTAGAGCATTTGCCTACGCGGTCTCGTAGTATTTCTGCGTAATTATGCCCCTTTTTAGATGGGACCCGGACCCTGCTGATGAACCGCATCCTGCCTAGCAATGAAATTCTGGTCAATTTCACCAGTCTTTGTTTGGCGATCACTCTGAACATCCTCAGCTATACTACCTTGATGTTCGTGGCTTACAAGATCGAGCTGCCCCTGGCTAGCCAGTCAGGCAAAGAGTTCATTCGTGTATATCGTTACATCGGAACATTATCAAGAATGACATGCTCCCCCGACCAAGGTCGGGGGTTTCTTTATAGGCTAGTGCTCACGCACAGCCTACAGCTTCTGAGA
>NZ_QOCY01000040.1:0-7035 GCF_024701915.1 Lactobacillus leichmannii
ACCTCTCTAGAAATGTTTGTGGTAATTCATATTCTACCAGATGGTTGAAATGGATTTTTTGTGCTCTAATCCAGTGAAAGCGATTTTTTACTGGATCGGAACAGTGTTCAGTTTAATTTTACAATCGGCGTTTTTTAAAAAATTGAAATAGAAGAAGGCATAAACATGAAGATTGCAACGGCAAACGACCACGCGGGTACCCGCTTGAAGAACGAAATCAAGGCCTACCTGGAAGAAGAAGGCTATGAAGTCGTTGACTTCGGGGCCGGCAATGAAGAGCGACCTGTCAGACTTTGTCTACCCAGCCAGTCTGGCTGTGGCCAAGGGCGAATGTGACCGGGGCATTTTCGTTGACGGGGTTGGTTACGGCAGCGCCTTGATCGCCAACAAGATTAGCGGCATTTACGCCGCGGCCTGCCAAGATCCTTTCTGTGCCAAGCTTGCCCGCCAGCACACCGACTCCAACGTCTTTTGCTTAGGCGCCAAGATTATCGGGGACATGATGGCCGGCGAAATCGTCAAGACCTGGCTGAACACGGATCCTTTTATGTAAGAAAAGTACCGCCGGCGGGTGGACAAAGTCAAGGCGATCAACGACAAGCACTGCGTGCCAGTGAAATAGGTGGACTCTACTAAAAGATTTTTGTAATTTTAGTATTTCCCCTCATCTATTTCACAGAAAGGCTGTTGCAGCGGCAAAGTTTTGCTATAATTAAGCATATGACTAAGCTTCGGCATATTGCTGAGCCTTTTAATAGAAAGATGAGGAAACAAGATGAACAAGACTGAACTTGTCTCAGTTGTAAGTGAAAAGACTGAATTCAGCAAGAAGGAATCTGCTCAAATCGTTGACGCTTTGTTTGCATCAATCGAAGAAGCACTTGCTAAGGGCGAAAAGGTACAATTGATCGGCTTTGGGACTTTTGAAGTTCGTGAACGCGCTGCTCGGAAGGGCCGCAACCCGCAAACTGGCGCTGAAATCGAAATCCCTGCAAGCAAGGTTCCAGCCTTCAAGCCAGGCAAGGCCCTGAAGGATGCCGTTAAGTAAGCTTGACCACTCCTAAATGACCATCGGTTGATTCCGGTGGTCTTTTTTTTCGGAAAAATCCTGTAATTAAAACGTAAGGCCGATTGTAAAATTAAACTGAACACTGTTCCGATCCAGTAAGAAAAATCGCTTTCATTGGATTAGAGCACAAAAAATCCATTTCAACCATCTGGTAGAATATGAATTACCACAAACATTTCTAGAGAGGTTAAAATGGATCATTCATATTCTAACTTAAACTTCCCACATACAAAAGTGGGCTTGTACCTTCAAAATTCAATAGATTAGCAAATAAAAAAGCACAAGGCCTTTGTTCGCTTGATATAATTAAGTCTACCATCCCACTTTGGTCGATCCTTTCATACATCTTCAGTAATGTGTTTCCAGACAGAAGCATGTACATGCAACAGAAGTCTGGCAAGTGTACTGCTGGCTTCTCAAAAAACACCTACTATAGATTCATGCAGAACCCAAATATCAACTGGCTTCGCCTCACTTTTCTGCTAGCTGAGAGGATCGTCAATGGGCACCTGAAAGATCTGACTTCTGACCAACGTGCCGATTGCTTCGTTTTTGACGATTCGCTCTACTCTAGAACTGGATACAAGAAGACTGAGCTGGCTGCCAAAGTATTCGACTACGTTTCGATGACCTACAAGAAGGGCTTTCGAATGATGACCATGGGTTGGACTGATGGATCCTCCTTTGTCCCAATCGCTTCATCACTCTTGTCCTCAAAGAACGATCAGAATGTCATCGGGACGACCAAGAAGATCGACAAGCGCACAATTGCGGCCAAGAGGCGGATTATGGCCCAATCAAAGGGGACCGATGTAGTTATCCAGCTGCTCGATCAAGCTTTGAAAGCAGGGCTCACTGTCAAGTACGTCATGTTTGACACTTGGTTCTCCATCCTCATCAGATTGTCCAAATCAGTCAACGGGGTTTGAACGTAATCGCCATGGTGAAGAAAAGCTCCAAGATCACATGCGAGTTCGAAGGAAAGCGGATGAACGTCAAGCAGATCCTCAACGCATGCAAGAAGCGTCGAGGCTGTTCAATATCTCCTGTCCGTCCCTGTAAAGGTTGGAGATCCTGCCAAAGATGGTGCCCAGAAAGACTGGATCGCTCTTATTTGCACGGACATGACGATCGATGAAAATGAGATCATCAGAATTTACGGCAAAAGATGGGATATCGAGGTCTTCTTCAAGACCTGCAAGAGTTTCTTGAAGCTCGGTACTGAATACCATGGCCTCTCATACGATGCATTGACTGCCCATACGGCTTTCGTCTTTCTGCGCTATATGTTCATGTCAGTTGAGAAGCGAGATGATGAAGATGATAGGACAATAGGCGAGATCTTTTATTGCATGGTAGACGAGCTTGCGGACATCACTTTCAATCACTCCCTACAAATCCTGGTGGAAGCCATGTTCGAGAGTGTGAAAGAGATCTTCCAACCGACAGAAGAGCAGATGGAAAGGTTCACCGACGCTTTCATTTCACGCCTCCCGAAGTACATGCAAGAGGCTATATCGCCATCACTAGCAGCTTAATTGAATATCTACTGGCTAAACTATTGAGTTTTCAAGGCTTCATAGTTCTTTTTGGTGTGGGAAGTTTAAGTTCATGTGTTATTATGGAATCATCAAATAAAGGAGGGCGCGTCAGATGCCAGAAGAACAACCAATGGTCCAGTTCAAGGACGTTGAAAAAGTTTATCGAGGCGAGAATGTCGCGGTCGAACATATCGACCTTGAGATTCATAAGGGCGAATTTGTTTGTCTTATCGGGACGTCGGGTTCCGGAAAGACAACCACGATGCGCATGATTAACCGCATGCTGGAACCCAGCGGCGGCCAAATCCTGTTTAACGGCAAGGACATTCACAAAATCGATGCCGTCAAATTGCGGCGTCAAATCGGCTATGTTATCCAAAACATTGGCCTCATGCCGCATATGACCATTTATGAAAACATCACCATTGTCCCGAAGTTATTGAAGTGGCCGGAAGAAAAGCGACGCAAGAAAGCTAAGGAGCTGGTGGACCTTGTTGAATTACCGGAAGATTATCTGGATCGCTATCCATCCGAGCTTTCCGGTGGCCAGCAACAGCGAATCGGCGTTATCCGGGCGCTTGCTGCGAATCAGGATCTGATTTTAATGGATGAACCTTATGGCGCTTTGGATCCGATTACCCGTGAGGCTTTGCAGGAACTGATTAAGAATCTGCAGGAGAAGCTTGGTAAGACCGTGGTTTTTGTCACGCATGATATGGATGAAGCGCTCAAGCTCGCAACCAAAATTGTGGTGATGGACCACGGGCATATCATTCAAAATGCGACGCCAACCGAACTGTTGACGCATCCAGCGAACAAATTCGTTGAGAACCTGGTCGGCCAGGATCGATTGGTTCGGGCGCGGGCTGATGTGACCACCGTTGAGCAGATCATGCTGAAGAATCCTGCAGCGATCACGCCAGGCAAGTCACTAGCTGAAGCGATTTCCCTAATGCGTAAACGTCGCGTTGATACGCTGTTGGTGACGGATGATGAAAATCATCTGAAAGGCTTCATTGATTTGGAATCGCTGGGAACCCGGTATCAAAGTGCTACTAGCGTTGGCGACATTACCAAGTCGAGTATCTTCTATGTGAATAAGAACGCTTTGCTGCGCGATACCGCTGATCGCATTTTAAAGCGCGGTTTCAAGTATGTGCCGGTGGTTGATAACGATCAGAAATTGGTCGGTATTGTCACCCGTGCTTCATTAGTTGATGTCGTTTACGACACCATCTGGGGCGAAAATGAAGACGATCAAGCCAGCGATAGCGCCAAAGAGTCGGCAACGCCTACCGATCAGGAACCGGCAACCGATTCGGCAGCGGCAGATGACCGAGACGCACCTAAGGAGGTGTGACCATGTTTGCTTTTTTAAACGCACATGGCAGTGAACTGATCACCAAAACCTGGGAACAGCTTTACATCTCGGCAATTGCGTTAGCTCTTGGGGTGATCGTCGCCGTTCCGCTGGGTATTTTGCTGACGCGTTTTCCTAAGACCGCTAAAGTCGTGATCGGTATTGCCAGCATGCTGCAGACGGTGCCATCATTGGCGTTGTTGGCCTTGATGATTCCTTTATTCGGGATCGGAACAGTGCCAGCTATCGTTGCACTGTTCATTTACTCTTTGTTACCGATTCTGCGGAATACGTATATTGGTATGGAAGATGTCGATCCGGTGTTAATAGACGCGGCTAAAGGTATGGGCATGACGGCGATGCAATCGATTCGGCAAGTCGAAGTGCCTTTGGCGATGCCGGTGATCATGGCGGGCATTCGCTTGTCAGCTATTTATGTCATTGCCTGGGCAACCTTGGCTTCGTACATCGGGGCTGGTGGCCTTGGGGATCTGATCTTCAACGGTTTGAATCTCTTCCAGCCGGATCTGATTATCGGCGGCACGATTCCTGTTACCATTTTGGCACTGGTCATTGACTGGTTGCTTGGGCGGTTGGAATACCACCTGACACCTGTCAGTGAACGCACTTAGGAGGTGGCAAGATGAAACAGTTCAAAAAATTATTCCTGTCACTTTTGCTGATTCCGGTTCTCTTGTTGAGCGGCTGCGGCTTTCCTGGCTTAGGCGGCTCCGGTAATGACGGGACGGTGCGGATCGCCTCGCAAACCAGTACCGAGTCGCAGATCATGGCCAATATCATTGCCGAACTAATCAATCATGAGCTAGGTTACAAAACCACGTTGGTCAATAACCTCGGCTCCAGCACCGTGGTGCATCAAGCCATGGTCCGCAACGATGCCGATATTAGTGCTGCGCGTTACACCGGCACCGAGATTACCGGCACATTAGGCATGAACCCGGTCAAGAACTCAGCTAAGGCCACCGCCATCGTCAAGCGCGAGTTCAAAAAGCGCTACGATCAGACCTGGTATCCATCTTACGGCTTTTCTGACACCTATGCCTTTATGGTGACGCAAAAAGAAGCCAAAGAAGACAATCTCAACACCGTTTCCGATTTGAAGAAAGTCGCACCGCAATATAATGCCGGCGTTGACTCCAGCTGGATGAACCGGAAAGGCGATGGCTATAGCGATTTTACTAAAGCATATGGCTTTGACTTTAAGCGGGTTTATCCGATGCAGATTGGTCTGGTTTACGATGCCGTTGAAGCAAACCGAATGCAGACAGTTCTTGGCTATTCCACTGATGGACGGATTCGCAGTTACAATCTGAAAGTACTGAAGGACGACAAAAACTTCTTCCCGCCTTATCAGTGCTCATTGGTCGTTAATAATAGCCTTTTGAAGAAATACCCTAAACTAAAACCGTTACTGCATCGCTTAGACGGCAAGATCAACCTGAAAACCATGCAGGAACTCAACTATCAAGTCGACGACCAGTTACTTGAACCAAATGTGGTCGCGCAAAAGTTTCTTGCCAAACACAACTATTTCAAAGGAAGTGACGACTAATGGCTAACATGGATACTTGGCAGCAATTCTGGTATTACCTTGCCAACAATGGTTCCTACGTGCTGAGTCAGTTCGCCCGCCATTTTCTGATTTCGATCTATGGGGTGCTCATCGCAGCGGTGATCGGCATTCCGGTTGGGCTGGCAATTGCGCGCCATCGCACCTTGAGTAACACAGTCATCGGCATCGCCAACGTCATTCAGACCATCCCCAGCCTAGCGATGCTTTCGATCATCATGCTGGGACTCGGACTTGGCGTAAACACCGTCATTGTCACGGTCTTCTTATACTCGCTGCTGCCAATCATCAAGAACACTTACACCGGCATGCAAAATGTCGATAAGAACCTGATGGATGCGGCTAAAGGCATGGGCATGACCCGCTGGCAGTCACTGTATATGGTCGAAATCCCCTTAAGCATGTCGGTCATCATGGCCGGGATTCGTAACGCTTTGGTCGTCGCCATCGGGATCACCGCAATCGGCGCCTTCGTCGGAGCTGGCGGCCTGGGCGACATCATCATCCGCGGCACCAACGCCACCAACGGCGGAGCCATCATCCTCGCCGGCGCGTTGCCGACAGCGCTAATGGCCATCATCTCCGACCTCGTCCTCGGCTTCTTGGAACGCCGACTCGAGCCGAAAGGAAAGGCTGCTTCATAAAAGTAGGTCTAACAGTTCATAGTTACTAAATAGGACTAGTGAGTCTTCACATACGGAGATTCACTCGCCTTTTTTGTTTCTCAAGAGTAATTTGTTAGGATTGCTAATCTGCGTAGTTTGGCACGGCCCAGAACTCATTGCCCAAATTCATACTAAACAAGATCTAATATAAGCCGTTTAATCCCACGGCTTTTTCTGGTATGCTTTCATCATGCCAAAAATATTTAAATACACCGAAAACCAAATTCATGAGCTCAAGACAACCTTCGAACACCACGAAAATGCGCGTGCAATTCGTCGCGTTCAGGTGGTCTTGCTTCGCGCCCAAGGACACTCAATCAAACAAGTCACCGCTGTAACTGGTGCCAGCAAAGCTAAAATATCTCCGCCGATTGTAAAATTAAACTGAGCACTGTTCCGATCCAGTAAGAAAAATCGTTTTTACTGGATTAGAGCACAAAAAATCCATTTCAACCATCTGGTAGAATATGAATTACCACAAACATTTCTAGAGAGGTTAAAATGGATCATTCATATTCTAACACTAAACCACACCAAAAGGGCAAGCACCTTACGCTGAACAACCGGACTACAATCCAGGAGCTGCACTCTAAGGGCTGCTCTAATCGTGCTATAGCTAGAGAACTTAACTGCTCACCAAGCTCGGCCGGATATGAGCTCAAAAGAGGCACAGTATCCCGTATACCGGCAATGTGAAGCGGTATAAAGCTGTCGAAGGGCAAAGCACTTACGAGCTACATAGAAGCGAATGCGGCCGCAAGAGCTTGTTTCTTCGCAGACATAAGTTCATCGACTATGTTTCCCACTGC
>NZ_QOCY01000041.1:0-6215 GCF_024701915.1 Lactobacillus leichmannii
CAAGTTCAAGCAACTTCAAGTGCTTCAACTCCAGAAACTGCACCAGACACTACTTCAGGTGCTTCTCACTAAGAGCCGGCATAACTAGTAACATCAAAAGAAGATCTCCTTTTTTGAGGGAGATCTTCTTTTTGCTTTTTTAGAAAAAATTTACTTTTTTCTTAGGAGCAGTTTTCCATTGCTTTGCTAGGCTGAAAAGGCAGGAGAAGCAAAAAAGAGCCGACCCTTAGGTCAGCTCTTAAAACTACCATGCTGGACGTCCCAGCTATTCATTCATGCCCACTAAAGGAGTCGAACCTTCACTCTGTTGCCAGAACAGCGACCTGAACGCTGCGCGTCTGCCAATTCCGCCAAGTGGGCATCTCGTGCCTCAGCACATATTTAATAATAGCAAAAATTTGGTAAAATGGAAGTGCTAATTCAAAATTTTCGTAATTTTTTTGAAAAGAGGAGCGATTTTGTTAAAAAAGATCAAAAAGGCGCTGCTGAGTCTGGCAGCCAGTGGATTATTACTGACCGGAATAAGTACTTGGCAGGCCGCGCCGGTTGCGGCGGCAACCGCTAACTACCAGCAGCAGGACCTGAACCTGGACGTCAAGGCCGCGATTGCCGTTGATGCCGATAGCGGGCAGATCCTTTATGCCAAGAATGCCACGACCCCGCGGCAGATTGCTTCCATGACCAAGCTGGTGACGGTTTACCTGACCCTGCAGGCCATCAAGCAGGGCAAGCTGTCCTGGACCAGCACGTCTAAACCGACGGCCGCGATTGCCAAGATCAGCCAGAACACTGAGTATTCCAATGTGCCATTAACTAGCAGCCGTGCTTACACGATCAAGGATCTTTACCGGGCCACTTTGATCGAATCCGCTAACGGGGCAGCCATGACCCTGGCCCAGGCTGTCAGTGGCGACCAGGTAACTTTTGTTAAAAAGATGCGGAAGCTTTTGACCAGCTGGGGGATTAAGGACGCCAAGATCTACAACGCCTGCGGCTTGGCTAATGGCAACCTTGGCTCAGCCGCTTACCCGGGCGTGGGCAAGGACGTTGAAAACGAGATGTCAGCTACTGATATGGCCATCGTCTGCCAGAAGCTCTTAAAGGACTTCCCGGAAGTCTTGCAGACGACTTCAATTACCAGCGCTACCTTCTCATCCGGTTCAACGCAAAGCCAGATGACCAACTGGAACTGGATGCTGAAGGGGCTGAGCAGCTACTACTCTGACCTGCCAGTTGACGGTTTGAAGACCGGGACGACTGATAAGGCCGGTGCCTGCTTTGCCGGGACTGTGAAGAAAAACGGCCACCGGATCATCACTGTGGTTTTGGGCGCCAAGCACGCAAACAGCCAGGACCCGTCCCGTTTCGTGCAGACGGCCAAATTGATGCACTATGTCTACCAAAACTACACGGCCGTAACCTTGAAGAAGGGGTCCAGCATCAGCGGGGCCAACACGGTCAAGGTGCCAGAAGGCAAGGAAACCAGCAGCAAGGTTGTTTTGGACAAGACGGTGACTATCTGGGCCAAGCAGGGCAGCAAGCTGCAGACTTCTTTATCCAAGACTACTGTTTCTGCCCCTGTAAAGAAGGGGAGCAAGGTGGCCAGCTACAAGTTCTCAGCAACTAGCGGTAAATTGCCATCTCTTAGCGGCAAGACGGTGACTGCCCCAGCTGTGGCAACTCAGGACAACCAGGAGGCCAACTTCTTCGTCCGTTTGTGGCGGAGCATCTTTGGCAGCAAGTAAGATGAAAAGCATTGATGAAGATTTAGCCCGGCAGGTGGTCCGCCCCCGGCCGGCTGAAAGCCACAAGGGCAATTACGGCCGGGTTCTGCTAATTGGCGGAAATCACCAGTATGGCGGAGCCATCAGTATGGCTGCCGAAGCTGCGGTTTACTCCGGGGCGGGTCTGACAACGGTAGCGACCGACCCGGTCAATTTTGCCGCCCTCCACGCCCGCCTGCCAGAAGCAGCCGTGCTTGACTACAATTTAGATCTGGCTAAGCAGATTTCCCGGTCTAATGTAATTTTGTGCGGGCCTGGCCTGGGCCTGGGGGAAAAAGCCTGGGAAATTTTAGAAGCAGTCTGCCAGCATGTAGGTTCTGACCAGACTATTATTTTTGACGCCAGCGCTTTAGACTTGCTCAGCCAAAAGCCTGACCTGCTGAGAAATCTCCAGGCCGGCCTGGTCATTCTGACTCCCCACCAGATGGAGTGGCAGAGGCTGAGCGGGATCAAGATTGCTGACCAGGAAGACCAGGCCAACCAAGAGGCTCTTTCGCGTTTGTTCTCTGGCAAAACGAAAAATGTTATACTAGTCTTGAAGGCACATCGAACGCGAGTATATGCTTTTACAGGTGAAATCTACCGCAATTCAGCCGGCAACCCCGGAATGGCTACGGGCGGAATGGGCGATACTTTAGCTGGAATTATTGCCGCTTTTCTTGGCCAGTTTGGCCCCAAGCTGACCAGCGTTTTAGCAGCAGTTTACTGCCACTCAAGGGCAGGGGACGACCTTTACCAGTCTTCCTACCTGGTGCGGCCAACGCAAATTTCTGCTTATATGCCGCGCTTGATGAAGCGCCTGAGCACCTGTTAGATATCGGAGGGAATTATGAAAAAGTCAAAGTATCTTACCCTGCTTTCAGTGGCAGCTTTGACCCTGCTGACCAGTGGCCTGGGCAGCCAAGCAGTCTTGGCTGACACGGACACGGCGCAGACGACCAATACGTCAACCAACACGACAACGGATACGTCAGAAACGTCAACTGCCTTAAACCATCAAGAAGCCAAAGGACAGAAGCTGACCACGCCTGTGGGCACTCTGCCGAATGCTTCTGCCGCCATCAGCAACAAGGATGATTTAAAGAACGTAAAGAAAGTCCATGGTTACAGCTGGAAGACCACGCCAGACGTGTCAGCTGCCGGCAGCCAGAAGGCAACGGTAGTCATCACTTATACTGACGGGACGACCAGCGAAGTTGAAGTCGACCTGGAAGTAACCAGTTATGCCAGCCAGAACAGCCCTGTAGCCAAGACCGGCTTGACGGTCAAGGTGGGCAAGAGCCTGACGGCCAGGTCAGCCATCAGCAACCTTTCCAGCCTTAAGAACGTGCACAGCGTGACCTGGAAGCAGGCACCAAGCACGGCCAAGGCCGGCACGGTCAAGGGGACTGTTTTAGTAACCTACACTGACAAGTCCACTGACACGGTTGATGTTACGGTTAAAGTGTCTTCAGTCGTGACGACCAAGAAGTCGGTCAAGAAGAGCAAGAAGAAGCAATACATTACCAAGACCCGGAAGATCATCCTGGACCGGCCGGGCAAGAACAAGACCATCACCCAAAAGGTTAAGCTGTCCAGAACGGTAACGATCACTACCACGACGACTAAAACCTATACTGATGGCAAATTAACCAAGACTTCCAAGAAGGCGAAGAAGAGCTATGGCAAGTGGTCAAAAGGGAGCTGGAAGAGTTATAAGGTTCCTGCAATAAGCGGCTACAAGCGCAGCACGACTAAAGTTAAGGCCAAGACGGTGACCAGCAAGACCAAGAATGTTACCGTCAAGGTCAGCTACAAGCGGGTTCTGCATAAGCCAGCCAACGCTCCTTACTATGACCCTGCCGACATGCGGGCCAAGACTGGAGCTTACTACTTCCAGTCAAGTGAGAAGCGGGCTTACCCGAACCTGGCCAAGTACAAGAATGTCTGGATCCGGGTTTCCATCCTGGGCAACCGGGTTTACGTCATGAGCGGCAAGAAGGTCATCTACACTATGTACTCTTCAGCCGGCCGTTTTGAAATGACTAACGGCAAGTACCAAAGCGACACGCCGCGTGGCACCTTCTACTTGAAGGCAGCTTATGGCCCGTCCTTCATGTCTTCAGACGGCGTAGGGGCCCGTTACTACATGGCTTACTACGGCAGTGACTACTTGTTCCACAGCGTGCCAATCAACAACTATGGCTCTGGCGTCTACTACAATGGCTACCACTACGGCTACGGCGGCGTCGGCAGCACGGCCCACCTGACTGTGCAAGGGACCAAGCCAGACTCTCACGGCTGCATCCGGCTGACGCTGAGTGACGCCCGCTGGCTGTACGGTCAACGGACTTCAGGCAAGCTGAAGGTGGGTACCAAGGTCGTTATCAAGTACAAGTAGGCCTTTAAGTAGAATTTCTAGTCAAAAAATTAATATTACTTGTTAATGTAAAAGTAAACAGGACTTTTTCACGCGATGTGGAAGAGCCCTGTTTTTTTGCCTTGTATAGAATTGAATTGCTGATTGTTGCGGTTTTGCAGGACGACATCTATAACGCAACCAGCTATACCAGCCATGATGAAGCCGTAACTGACCGAGGGACCGGCACTCACTACGCTTTAGCCAGTGAGCTTTACCGGGAATTAACCGACAAGAGCCAGCAGAGCTTGACTGACGATGACAAGACTTATGTCCTTGATCAAGAGCTACTAATTAGTAACAAGTAATATAGAACTACGCGTGGTGCTAGTTGAAGAATCTGAATCCATATCTCTGTAGGATGTAGCTGATATTGTAAGTTAATACAATTATCTCGACAGTTTGTTGGAAACCATCTACATTTCTTGCAAGTATATTTTCAATTCCGTAGTACTTTAGTACTGAAAACACACTCTCGATTGTTCTGCGAATCGCCATTAGCTCTCTTTTGTTATGCTGCTTAGCACCCTTCATATTTTTCCGATAAGGTGTCCACAGTATATAACCGTCTATCTTGAGGGTATCGTGCAGTAGTTTGCCTATATAACCTTCATCGCCTAAGATAAAGTGCCCTTCGGGACGGGGACTGAGAATCAGCTCTTCTGCTTCTTTTGCATCGTGGATTGATGCCTTGGTGATTACATAGCCAAGAACATACCCGTCCTGAGATACGGCAAAATGGCCTTTAAAACCGTAGTAGTAAAACTTTTTGGTTGAGTTATAGCCAATGTTGGCTGTCCCTTCAAACACCTTAGCTCTGCGGTTTCTGATTGGCTGACACAAAGGCATGGGTAGACTGTCAATGATCATATACTGATCAAACAGATCGACTCTTGAGTTCAGATCGTTGACGATCTGAGCAGTGATGCCAAGAAGCGCCCTAGCCCTGCGCTTAAAACGAGGCCTAGAAAGACCACAAAGTCCCTAGCAACGGGCAAATCTGCGCTGAGAAGATATACCTTCCTCAGCTTGCCAGACAAGTAATGCAATGATCTCGTAGTCTGGAACCTTTACCAGATTGGCATTGCGGCGGTGAGTTAACCGAGATGGGGCGTACTTGTAATAAAGTTTCTTGCAGATTTTCGACAAAGTTCTAAACTCTACTTGCAAACGGTGACTATAAGGTTTAGTCTGTAGTTGGGATTCAACATTGTAAGGACTCCTTTCTGTTTTTGAATAATAAAGAAATGCCAGTTATATAATTACAGTGTATTAGTATACGCAAATAACTTCTCAGGAAAAATTAGGAGACGCATTAGGATATGAATTCAAGAAAGAAAATGATGAATGAACCATCTAGCGAAAAGCAAAGATGGTCCTTAAGAAAGATTAGCGTAGGTATGACGTCTGTGCTTCTTGGGGCGACTATGTTCTGGGCTAGTGGCGCGGGCAGCCAAGTAAAGGCTGATACCACGACTGCTAGCGAGCAAGCAGCCCAGACGCAGACGAATACAGCGAGAAAAGCTGCCGGCACGGAAAGTACCGAGCAGACAGAAGACAATAATGCCAATGCAGATGCAGGCAAGACTGCAGAAACTCCCGCGGCAACTGACAACGGCAGTCAAGAAACCACCACGGAATCGACGGCTGCCTCTTCTTCTGCCCAAAATCAGGGCCAAGCAGCAACCGCTACCTCAAGTACAACCACCAAGGCTGCTTCGAGTATCCTCAGTCAAGCGGACAGCGAAACTGCCAACTCAAACACTAGTCAAGCAGTAACTGCTACCTCAAGCGCTACTACCGAGGCTGTTTCGAGTGCCGCCAACCAAACGGGCCAAAAAGTAAGCTCCAGTAATAACAAAAGCCATGAGGCGAAAGCTCACACAACTAGTGCTGCCTCTGGTTCTATTAGCCAAGTAAATGATGGACAACCTATCACTGGTCTACGACACTACAGTAATAACAAGCTAGAATATTATGGCAAAGATCATGTTCAGTATCGTAATCGTTATGCTAGTCAGGGAAATAAGTGG